>NZ_QOSA01000031.1:0-118215 GCF_008368795.1 Bacillus sp. BF2-3 | reverse complement strand
ATTCATTTGAGGTTATTTTACCATTTTAATACTAACAAAAAAGTGCAGATTTTCATCTGCACTTTTTTTATTCTTCCGCTTCAGCTTCTGCACTACTATTTCCAAGATGCTCCTTCTGAGCTTCCTCTTGCAGCTCCGCTGAAATCATCCCATAATAAAGTTCCGGATATAACCCAAATATTTGATATACACTTCCTAAAAACGGCATCAGAATCCCTCTTTTCTAAAGTTGTATTGCCACTTTTAAGGATTCCCTTTTCATTCATTATACATTCGTTTTTGACGTTTCTTCTTCATCTTGAACACCTAATAAATTTTGCCATTTTTTATACGGAGCGCTATTTGGATCTACATATCCTTTCGCATGCGAGCGATCCCACAATTGTTTAATAAACATTTCTTTCTCTTTCTTTGCCACCATATCGGCACCTGTACCGTAATAGTTCTGGAAATACAACTCGATTTCATCAAGGAATAGTCTTAATAATTCATCTGATGTTTCTTCTAACGTCGGATCATACTTCGCTTCACGATCATACATTAAAATCATATCTAAAAGATTGTGGACATGTTCTTTTCTAAGCCATCTTACATCTTGGGCTCCTAATACGAACGGATGTGTATATAAATGTCCACCTTGTATCATCGCCTTTTCTTGCTCTTCTTCAAATCGTGACAAGATGTTTTCATAAATAAACGGATTATGAAGCAACGCTCTGTGTAATTTATAACTTTCGCTTGAAATATTTTTCCCCATTGACTGAATTAAAAAGCTACGTCCTACACCGTTATATTGATACACAAACTGTCCATCAACAGCAACTAAACTAATCCAGCGATACATATATGCGTATAGTAATGCACGATTACATTTATCATAATCTAATTTTGTTTGAGTCGCATTTAAATCTGGCATAAAGGCTGGTAAGTGCCAATACTTATCTAAATGCGGCGTTAAACTAGATTTTTTACTATTTAATTTGTTTACACGGCGATAATACGATTGGAAATAGTCACCTTTATCATTCATAAATCCATTTGAAATATGTCCTGATGATAATTTAGGAAAGTCTTGCAGCGATAAGCCGTAATGCGCTCGATAACAGATCACTTCAAATGGCGAAAAGGCTTCATGTACTGTATCTTTTTCTTTAAACATTGCTTGAATTAATTCCTCTTGCAACTCTTTCTTTAAAGAAGGATGTATACCCCAATATTGTAATTCCCTATGATGAGCAACTTTCGGAACGAATGGACTCGCTAAATGGAACAGGTCTTCAATTTTTTCACGAACGTATTCATCGCGATCACGTTTCTTATAATCTGCTTCTTTTCGCAACGCTTCAATAATATTCAGTTCTAATTTATCACGATAGCGTACTTGCAGTTCGTCATAACAATAGCTCAGTATATGTTCTCGGTAGAAATCCTCTACCTTTTTCGACTGAATCTCTTCTGTTTTCGCATCACGACAATATTCCCCGTACAAACTCATGTAAATTTCCGCTGATATATCTTTCGGTAGTACACCTAAATTTAAATGTTGCTGCATATCTTGCCATATCTTTTCTTGCAGCTGTTCCTCAGCTAATACATATACATTCGTCGGGTTTGTTTTCCCTTCAAATTCCTTACTGCGCTTTTGGATTTCAAACAGTAAATTTTCACGTGTTTCATGTAAATTATCAAAAAATCTTTCCCAATATTGAATCATTTTATTAACTGCTTGATATAGCGATTGATATACAAGTTCTAATAGCATTTCTTTTCGATATTCATTTAATTTGTGTACATATTGCGTTACGATGTCTTCAAATTCTCTTTTGAATAAACGTTGCTGATTATTAATCATTTTTCCGAACCAGCCTTGTTGTTGAGCAATTTCTACTCGGCGTACAGCCGTTACCGTTCCATCAATATTACCCACATTAAATTTTTTATCGTAATTTTGAATTACATTACGCTTTTGTTCATTATTTTCATGTAGTCGATTCATTTTTTCTACTAACTGCTTTCGAATTTCATATAACATAAAACGCGCTGCTACTGGGTGAACGGGATCTGTTTTCTTTAAAAACCATGTATTTAATTGATAGGACTGCCCTTCAGAACCACTTGGTGAAAAGCGGTCTGATTCAATCATGTCATATAAAAGTGTCGTTACATGTTCATGTACCCGGCTCGGAATCGCATACGCATATAAACGCACCGCATGATCCACTCTTGCCACTTCACCCTTCATCTGTTCCATCATTTTCAGTTTCGTAGCTGAAATTTTACACTCATGTTGCAGACGATTTAATTCCTCATCTTTTTGCACCGTTCGTTGTACATAACTTTCTACAGCTTCTAAAAACAGTTTTGATTTCGCAACTCCGAGCTTACCACCCTCTGCTCCTTCACGTGTTTCATTGTACATTTGTCTATAGAAAATATGAGCTTGCTCTGGACGGGTAGCAAGATGCTCCAAGTCCTCTAAATAACTTTTACCTCTCTCCGGCTTTTCACGTTGCATCCCACGTTTTACATCTTGATCGTATCTTTGCTTCTTCTCTTGAAACAGTTGATCTAAATGAAGCCACGATTCATCTAAACCTTGCACGGCCCATTTTAAAGCACAATATTTTAACACATGTTCATATGGATAAATGAGTTTTGCCGTTCCTGCCCCGCAATATCGTCCTTTTCCGCTTGATTCTGCTAATTGCTGAATTTGATTGTCTTCCTGTGCAAAATGACTTGTGGACATCGGGCTAAATAACTGTAAATAAATTGTATTTGCCATCTGTTCCATATAGTCTGATAAATTGTGTAAATGGTGTCCATGTAGGTTTTCGTAATCGTATAAGAAGCAATAATTGTACGGTAAATGATGTTGTTTAATTGTATGATTCGTTCTTCCGTCTTCATCTACTTGATCAGGGCGATACTCTAATTCAATTGTTACACCGCCGCGTTTTGATAATTCTCCAGTAGACCCGAGCGTAATAGCATGTAATTCTTTTAACGATGCATAGCCATTTGCTTGCACCGTTTCAAATTCTTTCGCGCTAACCGTTCTCGTCTTTACTAAAACATCCGGCATTAAAAACGCACCGCGTATTAAAATGTTATGATGCTGCAATTTCTTCCGAAGCATTTCACGTAAATATAAAGCAATTTGCAGAAACATCCCTGAACCTGTTCCGCCTGCTAGTGATGTTACTATAATGACACGCACACCATATTCCGTTTGATCACTTGTAACCGGAAAGATTTTCTCGATTTCTTGCCAAAAAGACGTCAATTTATCTTCTTTCATCGCAGCACGTAACGCTAAACGTGAAATGACGCGTAACTGTCCTGCTCCTTCTGTTAATGGTTTATCAAGTATAGTCGGATCCATCGGAAACCACTCTGGGATCGTTGGATCTCCCGCAATATACTCCCTAGGCGTTTTACTAGAACTTGTTTGTGTCTTAAACTTTCGAATATGATCGAATTTACTTAATGTATTCACATCTGTATCAAATACGTGCATTGCTACCTTTTTCCGGCGCTCTTCAGGCAGTTTTTCATATATTTGATGCGTCACAGTACTACCGATTCCACCTAAACCAATTAATATTGTTGGAACTTGTAATGTCATGTGAACCACCTTCCTATTCTTGCTTGTTGGAAAAAAGGGAAAGAGGATCAATACTCCATCCCCTTCTTATCCCTACCTACTATTCACATTCGTACTTGTAAATCTCTTTACCATATCCCCTATCAATTAGTAAAAGTTCATTTGGATATAGTGTCTTATGTTCCATTCCTACTTCATCCTCTGCTATAAACATTCCATCAATAATCATTCCAACTACTTGTGATTCTTTCGCTACAAAGACAGATTTCGAACCTTTCTTCGCTATAAACGTAACGGATTGCATGGTTTTTCTTTCTGCTCTAAATGGGATACCAAAATAATGGTTCCACCATTTATTCCGAAGTAATTCTGGTTCAGATTGATATAGCCAATCTTTCGCTACCTCTTGATCCCATTCATAATACAGTAGTGCTTTCCGGTGAAATCTTGGCCGAATAATCCATCCTAAAACAATGATTCCTACTACTAGCAGTAATAAAGTGATAGGAATGACAAACTTAAAAATAAGCGCATATTTTTCATAAAACGGAGCATCTTGAATATGGAATGTTATGTTTTTCTTTACTTCTTGTAACTTTGAATCCTGCATTACGATGGTAGCTTCTACGGTGCCGGTATCTGTAAAATTAAATGTGTCGGAGTAATAGGGACGAGGATAAACATAGATTTGATTTCCATGTTGCTTTATTTCATAATTGATTGATTGTTTAGATGTGACACCAGTAGATTTTAATAGTTTTTTTACAGCTTCTTCTGTCATTAACTTACCATCTAACTGTGGTTGTAAAACAAATGGTTTACTATTCTCTAAATTTGTCACTTTTTCTTCATAATCTTTTGTAACAGTTTGAAGTGATAATTTCGGTTTCTCAGCTGTTTCAATTTTAAATTCTTTCGTCTGTCTATAAAACCCCTTTATATTCATATGAACTTTCCCGCGTACTAACCCTTTACCAAGCTTCGTTTCGTAATAAAACACATGCCTTTTATCGTTCCACTTCATTGCATATTGTTTTCCATCTATTTCTACTTCTGCCTGAAAGTAAGAAGACTGAACTGGCAACTCCGTAGGCTTTGCTTCAATAACAGCAGTAACACCTTCGTACATTTTCTCTACATTTTTTTGACTACTATCATCTTTGTCATAAGTAGAAACCGTATAATTAAGCGCTGGTTCAACTAATACTTGTAGTCCTTCTTTCTCAATGTCCTGATCCACTTCTATCGTATAAGTTCCTGGTTTAATAACTTCCTCATTTTCCGTACTTATATGAACTATATTTCCGAACAATTTTGCTTCTCCTGGTGCATGTATGGAAAAAGAAGATTGTAATTGTAATGGTTTAGAAATTTGTGTGACCTGATAATCGGGCAGAGAAGGCGATTGTCGTACAAGCGTCATACGCTTTAACGGAAATGGTGTTGTAATCTCTACTCTTTTCCCCACTACTTTCGTTTTTACAATCGATTCAACAGAGGAGAATGGATCACGATTTGCAACTAATGCTGCCACTTGATTTACACTTTTTACAATGCCATCTTCTCCGCTTGACGGCATCGTAACACCATTTATCTCTTTCTTCCATATTTCCTTGAACGTATTTAGTTGTTCTTTTTCTTGTTGTCCTAAATCTTCTTCCATCGTAATTAAGACTGGATGTAACGATATCTTTTTTGCATCCATTTCTTTCTTAAACTGGGCTAATTTCTGCAAAATTTGTTCTTTTCCGCCAACCTTATCTTTCTCTAAATCATTAAATGCCCCGTCAGTTAATACAATAAGCCAAAATTCACGTTTTCCATCTATATCTGCTTCCTTTTTTATAGATTGCATCGCCGTTTCTACCGCGCTAAATGGAGTATTTAAATACGTTTTCCACGCTCCAATTCCCTCAATTTCTGTTTGCCTTTTATCCTTCGTTAACGAAATGTTTAATGGATCATTCGGTTTACTCATTGGAACGTAAGAAAATTTATCTTTTTCATCCAATAGCGCAACTAAACTTTGCAAAGCATAATTGGCATATTTCCAGCGATCGTTATTTCTCATGCTGCCCGAATCGTCATATACAAGTGAAACGACCCTTTCCTTTGCCTCCTCTCCTTTTGCAAAAGCTGATAAAGGTAAACATATAAATAGAAACAACATGAACGTGGCACAAATTCGGATTTTCATGATGAGGCTTCGCCACCTTTGTAGACAAATTCCTATGTTTAAATTTATGAGAGGAAACAAGATATATGACTTGTATTTTAGGACAACTAACCCACCATAACTTTATTATGTAAACAGATCATACACTTGGTAATATTCCTTCTAGCATTCTCTATCCAATTATATAAGTAAAAAAGCCTGTTTAAGCTCCACGCTTAAAACAGACTTTTCCTACTTTTTATTTTAAAAACACATGACAAAAAGTTTGATTTTTAACTTAACACATCACTTCTATTGTAAATCCACCAGGTGCTTCAACGTAAAACGTATACGCATGGGCATGCTTAGGAGGCTCGACCAAAAATCCATCTTCCTTCAATCTTTGATTTATCTTATCTACTTGTTCTTCACTTTCTTGTGGAAATCCTACATGAAATGTTTTTGGATACTGAACTTCTTTTCCTTTCATTAACGTTAGTATAAATCCATCATTATCACGCATAACTGCAAAGGCATTCCCCCTTGTTCCACTACAAGTTAAGCCAAAATACTTTTCTAAAAACTCTCTTGCAGCTACTACATCTGCAACTGTTAAATTAAGATGTTTAATTCCCAATTCATCACCTTCTTTCTTAATTTTCTAACATTTTATCATACAATTAAAAAACACGCCTTTCACAGCGTGTTTCCTTGCTTTACATACACTTCAACAATCGGATTCTCTTTATGATCCGCATGCAAGCGTATATTCTCTTCACTTGTATTATAAATACTAGCTAATAACATTATCGTTAACACATTAGGTGTCTTCGCATCACTTCCGTATTTTCTCTCAAGCGCTTCCTTGTATTCAAAATCTAAATCCCCCTGCACATATGTATACACTTCAAAACCATCTTCTAAATTGCAAACTACTGTATCAATAATATCTGCCCCTACTTGCTTCTTCATTTCCTCTCGCAACGCTTCAATAAATTCTTCCCACGGTACTTCGTATGTCTGAAACTGATCTGTAGATTTCATGCCTTTTCCTCCTTATATATCCTCTTCTTATATTTCCCCTTTCCTATAACAATTATGATAGATAGGGCATTCGTACAAGCCGCACTTGTCCCCCTTACATATCGTATTACTGTAATGCGGAAGGAGGAAAGAACATGCATAGACAAAAATGTTATGATACATGCCGACGTTACTTCGGAAAAGTTGTTCGGATTGAAGACCGTGATGGCCGTATACATTTAGGGAAAATAATCGATGTGACACAAAGCTCTGTATGGATTGAACCGGTGCAACAGCGCTCATCTTTTGATTCAGGATTCGGCTACTATGACGCTTATGCAAACGGTGGTTGTGACCTTTGTGGAGGCCTTAGCAGGTGTGATAGTTGTGGATTCGGATGCGGTGGTGGATTCAGCAGCTGCGGATGTGGTGGTCGTGGTTGTAGTAGTTGTGGTTGCGGCGGCTGGGGAGGCGGCGGTTGTGGCTGGGGTGTTGAACTCGGATTTGGTTTCATCTTCGGAATTACATTAGCTGCATTATTTTTCATTTAACATAGTAAAGAGTTGGCTACCTTTAGCCAACTCTTTTTCTTTATTTTTCACATATAAAAATACGATGCCCTAAAATGTGTTGGTACATAAGCCGTATATTTTCATGCTGTACCCACGCCTCATATAACTCATTCGGAATATGTGAGGATACATTCCATTCTGGCTCTTCTACATAGCCAGAGATCGTTTCTGCAATCGTGCCACCGCCAGCAATTGTAATTCTTTTAAAATTTGCTTTCTGAAATAATTGTACCCACTCATTCTCCGTTAATAATTCTTTCATACCATATAATTGGGCGATTTTTTCTTCCTCACCCTTATCAATGTGCCTATCAATAATCATTTCAATGACAACAAGCTTACCGTCCTGCTGTAATACACGATAACACTCCGAGATAACCCTTTCTTTGTCTGTAAAAGCGATGATTGATTCTCCAAGTACGAACTCAAATGAGTTATTCAAACACGGTAAATGCTCCACATTTCCTTCAATTAATTGTATAGCTAACCCTTCAAACAACCATCTATCTTTTGCCTTTTGAATCATAATTTCATTCTTTTCAACCGTTGTTACTTTATAACCAAATTCCCTTGTCATATATGCCGCTGTTTTCCCCGTACCGCAACCTATCTCAAGGACATTCGCTCCATATTTAAAAGGCAGTTGTGCTAACAATTGTTTTGTTAACGTAAAGCCACCAGGATGAGCGCTTCCTATTCCGTAATAAGCTAGGAAATCGATGTATGTGTTTCGCTTCATGGGATTCTCCCTTTTTTATTTTATATATTCGAGCAAGGAAGAAAAGTGCATAGAAAAAAGGGCGTATTGTACGCCCCTCATCTTACTTATCCTCTGTAATATATGCCCATTTATAGCTGTAGTCTCCACCAACTGGATGGTGAACAATACCTTTTACTTTAGGTCTTTGAACGATAGCATCACCACGTTGATATAATGGTGCAATTGCTGCATCTTCCAATAACATTTTCTCCGCTTTCAGTAAGCTATCCCAACGCTCTTTCGTTTTCGTTAATAGCTCACCTTTACCTTTTTGTACAATCTCATCATATTTAGGATTTGAATATCCTGTTTGGTTATGAGGGCCATTTGTAACAAACATATCAATGAATGTCATTGGATCTAAGTAGTCAGGCCCCCAACCAGCGTAAGATAAATCATAATCTAGATCTGATTCTAATTTTAACTTTTGTTTAAATGGCTGGTTTTTCAAATTCACCGTTAAACCTGGTAGGTTTTTCTCAAGTTCTCCTTTTAAGAATTCTCCTACTTTTTTCGCACCATCACCATCATAGTTTAATAGTTCTACTGTAATTGCATCTTTTCCAAGCTCTTTTTTCGCTTTTTCCCAATGCTCTTTTGCTTTTTTCACATCTGTTTTTAAAATATCTCCATTTTCTTTACGGAAGTCTTTTCCATCTGGGCTCTTAGCAAATTCTTTTGGCACTAAATAATCTGCAGGTGTAGAACCATCATTTAAAATTACATTCGTTAAGCCTTTTTTATCGTACGCTTTTGCAATCGCTAAACGTAGATCTTTGCTCTTTAACACTGTATCTTGCCCACCACGTTTTTGGTTTAAGCGTAAGAAATATGTTGACGGTGTTTTTTGTGTAAAGAAGTCGGGGTTTGATTTATATTTGTCAACAAATTCAGATGTAAGTCCTGAACGATCGATTTGTCCACTTTCATATAAGTTAACACGTGTACCGCTATCTTTTACTACGTCAAAGTTGATTTCATCTAACTTAACTGTTTTATTATCCCAATATTGTGCATTTTTCTTTAACTTCCAACCTTCTTCATGTTTCCAGTCTGTTAATGTAAACGGTCCGTTGTATAACGTCGTATCTGATTCTAAACCGTACTTTTCTCCTTTTTCTTTTACAAATTTCTCGTTTAATGGATAAAATGTTCCAAATGAAGTTAATTCTACAAAGTAAGGAACTGGATTTTCTAATTCTACTTCTAACGTATAGTCATCTACAGCTTTTACTCCTAACGTATCTAGTTCAGCTTTTCCTTCATTAATCGCTTGTGCATTTTTCAAATCAAACATAATGTATGCATATTCTGCTGCTGTATTTTTATCTACCGCACGTTTCCAAGCAAACACGAAATCCTTCGCTGTTACAGGCTCTCCATTTGACCATTTTGCATTTTTATTTAATGTAAATGTGTATTTTTTACCATCATCACTCTTTTTATATGATTCAGCAACTCCTGGTGTTGCTTTATTATCTTTATCAAGTCGATATAAACCTTCCATTACGTTGTTTAAAGCTAGAAACGATACTTGGTCTGTCGCTTTAGCAGAGTCCATAGATGGAATCTCTTGAGACTCTGTTAAATTAAGCACTTGCTTCGCCGCTAGCTTTCCGCCTTCTTTTTCACCGCTTTTTGGTGTTGTGCTTGCCTTCTCTTTATCTCCTGATCCAGAGCAAGCTGTTAATGCCATACTCATTACTAAAACTGGTGCTACGACCGCTGTCAATTTTTTCATCTTTTTTCTCTTCATTTTTTTGTACCCTCCCCAATTATATGTACGATATTAACATTTAGAAATTCTCTACTAACTTTCGTTATCAGAAAATTCTTATTAATTAATATTCTACTGTTTTTTTAAATTTTGTAAAGTATTTTTGTAAATTTTCTAAATATTTATTTTTTTATTATAGTATCTTGTTGTTTTAACTACTATATGAATTATCCCCCGTCTACTATATGTAAACATCCCTTCTCTTATTCCACTCTATTACTACATTCTATATTTTTCTTATTAGCATGAGGTCTCTTACTATCATTCATCTTTCTTACCACTTACTGACCTCTCTAATTTCCTCAGATAGAACCTTCCTAATTACCTATCCGATTCTCAATAGGCTAAAGAGATTTATTCCCTTATACATACTAAAAAGCATCTCAAAAGCAGCTCAGCCACTTTTGAAATGCTTTCACTTTATTTTTTTCCGCCATCCTCAGTTACATACGCCCACTTAAAGCTATATTCTGGACTGATGTTATGTTTCACAATTCCTTTTACATTCGGTTTCATTACGTACGATCTTCCTGTTTGATATAAAGGAACTAACCCTGCATCTTCTTCAAGGAATAATTTTTCAGCTTTCCCTAACGTTTCCCAACGTTTTTTCGCATCACTCATTAATTCATTACCTGCTTTTCCTACCATTTCATCGTATTTTGGATTTGAATAACTCATTTGGTTGTACGGGCTCTTCGATTCAAACATATCAATAAATGTCATTGGATCCGCATAGTCTGGACTCCAACCTGCATAAGAAATTTCATAATCTTGCGCAGTTTCTAATTTTAATTTTTGTTTGAATGGCTGAATTTTCGTATTAATCGTTACACCTTTTAAATTTTTCTCAATTTGATCTTTTACATAGTCAGCAATCTTTTTCGCAGTTCCATCATCATAACTTAGTAATTCAATTGTCACTTGATCTTTTCCAAGTTCTTTTTTCGCCGCTTCCCAAGCTGCTGCTCCTTTTTTCGGATTATATTTCAGACCATTTTTAAATGTATCTTGATAATCTTTACCATCTGGCCCTGTCGCAAGTCCTTTTGGAACCAATTGATCTGTTGCTTTTGATCCATTATTTAAAATTACATTTGCCAATCCTTTTTTATCAACTGATAATGCAATTGCTTCACGTAGTTTTTTGCTCTTTAAAGGTGTATCTTGTCCGTTACGTTTTTGATTTAAACGTAAGAAGAATGTACTTGATTCCGCATACTCACCATATTCTTCTTTGTTCGATTTATATTTATCTACAAACTCTCCTGATAGTAATGTAAAATCAATTGATCCTGTATCATATAAGTTTACTTTCGTTGCAACCTCTTTTACTACACTATAGTTAATTTCTTCTAATTTCACAGTCTTTTTATCCCAGTACTTATCATTTTTCTTCAGCTGCCAACCTTGTTCATGTTTCCATGAAGACATAACGAATGGACCGTTATACACAGTTGTATCTGCTTCTAAACCGTACTTATCACCTTTTTCTTTTACGAATTTTTCATTTAATGGATAGTATGATGGGAATGCTAATAAATTTAAGAAATACGGTACCGGTTTTTCTAATTCTACTTCTAGCGTGTAATCATCTACCGCCTTCGCTCCTAATTCAGTTACAGGTTTTTCCCCTTTATTAATCGCTTCTGCATTTTTAATATAGTAAGCAATAAATGCATATTCTGCCGCAGTATTCTTATCAAGTAAGCGCTGCCATGCGAAAACGAAATCTTTCGCTGTTACAGGGTCTCCATTTGACCATTTTGCATCTTTTCGCAGTTTAAACGTATACTTTTTACCATCTTCACTTTTCGTACTAGACTCTGCCGCAGCAGGAATTGGCTTATTATCTTTATCAAGGCGATATAGGCCTTCCATCGTGTTCCCTAAAATTTGCGCACCTAATGTATCAGTAGATTTAGAAGTATCCATCGTCGGAATTTCTTGGTTTTCCGTACGATTTAATACTTGTTTCGCTGCATATTTAATATCAGATTTTTTTTCTTCCCCATTATTTGATGTAGTAGTCGTTTTCTTTTCCCCACCTGACCCAGAACATGCTGTCAATGCAACACTCATCGCTAAAACTGGTACCACAACTGCCGTTAACTTTTTCATCTTTTTTCTCTTCATTTTTGTACCCTCCCTAATTATATGTACATTACCAACCCTTGAGAGACCCCTTACTAAAGATTCATTTTTCTGAAAATTACAACTAATGTTATTCTACTCTTTTTTTCACATTTGTAAATAGTTTAACTTTAAATATTCTTACTTTTTTATTTTAGTAGGATTTATCCCCCATCTACTATATGTACATACTATACACCTTATTCTCCTCTATTTAACCATACTAAAAATTAGTATTTTAAGCTCACAAAAAAGCATTTCAAAGTAGCTTAGCTACTTTGAAATGCTTTTTTAACTCTATTATTTTTCAGTTACATATGCCCATTTAAAGCTATATTCCGGACTACTATACACCTTATTCTCCTCTATTTAACCATACTAAAAATTAGTATTTTAAGCTCACAAAAAAGCATTTCAAAGTCTACTTTGAAATGCTTTTTTAACTCTATTATTTTTCAGTTACATATGCCCATTTAAAGCTATATTCCGGACTGATATTATGTTTTACAATACCTTTAATATTTTGTTTTAGAACATATGCATCACCACGTTGATATAAAGGTACAAGTGCTACATCTTTCTCAAGAAGTAATTTCTCAGCTTTTCCTAGCTCTTCCCAACGTTTCTTCGCGTCACCCATTAATTCAGTGCCAGCTTTTTTAATCATATCATCATACTTAGAATCAGCGAAGCTCATTTGGTTATGAGAATGATTAGACTGGAACATATCTAAGAATGTCATTGGGTCAGCATAGTCAGGTCCCCAACCAGCATATGATAAATCATAATCTTGCTCTGTTTCTAGTTTTAGTTTTTGTTTGAATGGCTGAAGTTTAATATTAACTGTTACACCTTTTAAATTTTTCTCAATTTGGTCTTTTACATATTCCCCTACTTTTTTCGCATTACCAGTATCATAGTTTAATAACTCAATTGTAACTTGGTCTTTACCAAGTTCTTTTTTCGCTTCTTCCCAGGCTGCAGCAGCTTTTTTCGCATCTGGTTTGATACCATTTTTAAATGTTTCTTGGAAGTCTTTTCCGTCTGGTCCAGTCGCTAACCCTTTCGGTACTAAGAAGTCTGCTGGTTTAGATCCGTCATTTAAAATAACGTTTGCTAAGTTTTTCTTATCGATAGAAAGCGCGATTGCTTCACGTAATTTCTGACTCTTTAATGGTGTATCTTGTCCACCACGTTTTTGATTCATACGTAAGAAGAATGTACTTACTTGTGAGTATGTGCCAAACTCCTCTTTGTTATTTCTATATTTGTCAACGAATTCACCTGATAGAAGTGCGAAATCAATTGCACCTGTATCAAATAAGTTAACCCTTGTATTTATTTCTTTTACTACACTATAGTTGATTTCATCTAATTTTACAGTTTTTTTATCCCAATATTGATCATTTTTCTTTAGTTTCCAGCCTTGCTCATGCTTCCAATCAGTAAGAACGAATGGTCCGTTATATACTGTTGTATCAGACTCTAAACCGTATTTATCACCTTTTTCTTTTACGAACTTCTCATTTAATGGATAGTACGATGGGAACGCTACTAAGTTTAAGAAGTATGGTACCGCTTGTTCTAATTCAACTTCTAATGTATAGTCATCTACCGCCTTAACTCCTAGTTCAGTTACTGGTTTTTCACCTTTATTAATCGCCTCTGCATTTTTAATTGGGAATGCGATAAACGCATATTCTGCAGTTGTTTTTGGATCTAATAATCGTTGCCATGCATAAGCAAAGTCTTTTGCTGTTACAGGATCACCATTTGACCATTTTGCATCTTTACGTAGTTTAAATGTATATTTTTTACCATCTTCACTTTTCGTACTAGATTCTGCTGCAGCTGGGATTGGTTTATTATCTTTATCTAATCGATATAACCCTTCCATTGTGTTCCCTAAAATTTGAGAACCTAATGTATCTGTATTTTTTGAAGTATCCATTGTTGGGATCTCATTTGTTTCTGTACGATTTAACACTTGTTTTGCTGCTAATTTTTCCCCTGATTTACTATCTCCACTAGAGCTAGAATTTGTGCTTGTCTTCTTATCTCCACCTGATGTAGAACATGCTGTTAACGCCATGCTCATTGCTAAAACCGGTGCTACAACTGCTGTTAGTTTTTTCATTTGTTTCTTTTTCATTTTGTACCCTCCCTAATTCTTAACGATAGCTATTAAATAATTTTCTGATAATTCTGTTTTTCTCTATATATTTATCAGACGATTCTTACTAATTCTTATTCTACTAATTTTTTAATTTTTGTAAAGTATTATTATTGAAAATTTTTAAAAAATTATTTTTTTACAGTAATATTCATAAAAATTCCATATTTTGTTCAAACCTTATTTCGCATTCATACACATTCGTTGTTTTAATCACTTTCATCTCATTTACCACTTGAATACTTGTTAATTATTGCTAATAAATAATGCATATATCTAAAAACATCTTTTCTACAAAAATAAAAAAGTCAGCAAAGCTGACTTTTTACCCGACCATTTTTTCTCTTTTCATTTCCTCTACTACTCTCGTATACTTCTCATCATCAAATTCATTTTCACTTTTCGCAACAACTACAGTTGCAATACCGTTACCAATTAAATTGACGATAGCACGTGCTTCTGACATGAAACGATCTACACCAAGTAATAACGCTAAACCTTCTAATGGGATAACATTCATTGCCGATAGGGTAGATGCTAGTACAATGAATCCCCCGCCGGTTACTGCTGCTGCTCCTTTAGATGTAACTAACAAAATAGCTATTATAGTTAATTGTTGACCTAGTGAAAGATCGACGTGAAAAACTTGCGCTAAAAATATAGTTGCCATTGATAAATAAATCGTTGTTCCATCTAAGTTAAAAGAGTAACCTGTTGGAATGACTAAACCTACTACCGGCTTCGAACACCCGAAGTCTTCCATCTTTGTCATCATCCGCGGCAGTACTGATTCTGACGATGATGTCCCGAGAACAATAAGTAATTCTTCTTTAATATACGCTAAATATTTCCACAAACTAAATTTATACAATTTACAAATAAAATTTAAAACAATAAAAACAAATAATGCCATTGTCGCATATACACAAATCATTAATTTACCAAGTGGTATGAGCGTGCTTAAACCATACTTCCCAATTGTAAATGCCATCCCACCGAATGCTCCAACTGGTGCTAATTTCATTACAATTGATAAAATGTTAAAAAATACTTTCGATAATCTTTCAAAAAAGTCAATAACCGGTTGTCCATTTTTTCCTAACATCGTTAACCCTGCTCCGAATAAAATGGAGAAGAACAGAACTTGTAAAATATCACCTTTGGCAAATGCTTCAAACATGTTAGACGGCACGATATGTAAAAAGAAATCCATCCATTTCATTTCTTGCCCACTTTGTACATATTGTGAAACATCTCCGCCTTTTAGTTTTGAGGGATCTAATCCATCTCCTGGACGTACAACATTCGCTACGATGATACCAATAATTAAAGCCGCTGTTGTAACAATTTCAAAATATAATAGTGCCTTCCCACCAACACGGCCTACCTTTTTCATACTTCCCATACTTGCAATACCGAGCACAATTGTTAAAAAGATAATCGGTGCAATAACCATTTTAATCATATTGATGAATGTTTCACCAATTGGCTTCATTTGTTGTCCAACACTCGGCCAAATTGCCCCTACTGCAATACCACAAATAATGGCCACAATAACTTGGAATGTTAAATTCTTTACGATTCTCATTTTTGATACTCCCCTGTATTTTCATTTCTCCCATACTATTTCAATAATTGCTAATGATATATTCTATGTAATAGCCCCCCTGTTATTTAACTTAAACTATAACTTTATGTTACACTATTATCTTAAACTTGAAAATAGTATATAATATTTACGAATAAAAGACATACTATTTAACGTAATAAAAAAGCAGACATTACATCTGCTTTAATTCTCCTCAATCTGTTTTTCACTTAATCCTAGATGTGTTCTAAGAGTATTACTCAAACTCTGTAGATCTTTTTTATTAGGATTATAATAATATACACGTTGCCCGTTTGGGCCATTAGGTAAGTATAAATCATCACCAGCTAATTGTATTTTTTCAACTGAACCGTTTAAACCGTATTTATAAAAAGATAAAATATCATCCATTACTAAATTTGTTTTAAAATCACCATCAACCGCCTCAACTATTTTTTCTAGCTTCGTAATCGATCCTACACTTTTTAATTTACTTAAAATCGCTTCAATAACAAGTTGTTGGCGCTGTCCTCTCATTGCATCACTATCAATATGGCGCGTTCTTGCTAGTGCAAGTGCTTCTTCCCCATTTAATTTTTGTAATCCTTTTTTCAAATGAATCGCATCAGGTTCATCTTTACTATTTTGCTCCGTAAATTCAACTGGGACATCCACTTCAATACCATCTAACCCATCAATAATTTTAGTAAAGGAACCAAAATTAAATTTCACAAAATAATCAACAGGCACCTGTAACAATTTTTCTACCGCTTCCACAGAAGCTTGCGGTCCTCCATCTTTACCATTTTTAACGAAACCACTTCCATATGCATGGGTTATTTTATCTTTTTTCTTTTCAACTGGAACATATGTATATGTATCACGCGGTATGCTCGTTAATTTCACTGTTTTATCGTCTTTATTAAAAGTCACTAACAATAATGCATCTGTATGAAATGCACCATTATATTCCTTTTGTCGTTCTTGATTTTCATCAATTCCCATAATTAAAAGTGAAACATGATTTGCAATTGGCTTTACAGATTTCTCACGTAAATTGGATTTTTCACCTCGTGCTAAATTCAAATTAGATTTTTGTACAAGACTAGAAGTTTTCATATATACATAGGCCCCATAGCCAATTCCACCAAATAGTAATACCGCCAGTAGTAAACTTATTATCTTTTTCTTTTTATATTTTTGCTTATTTTTCTCTTCTCTTAAAGATGAATGATTCCCCATTTACTCTCCTCCTGTTTCTATTCATCCAATATGTTTTTCATTTTTTCATATTTAGCGCTATCCTTTTGAAACATACTTTCTTTCAATCCCTTATCTATTTGTATCCATTCAGTCGTAACTGAATATTGAATCAAGCCTTCTTGAAAACTAAGAAATTTCAACATAATCCCTGTATTTTTCTCCACAACCATTTCGAATTTCCCTCTTAAATCTTCAGAGGTGCTAACAGGCATCTCTATGTTTATAACTCCTTCAATTTTGTAACAATCTAATCCAAGATATTTCGTTTCTTTATAATTCCAATCTTTATATCGAATTAATAAATCTGCGAATTCTGATTGAATACTATATTTAGCTAGCCCTACATATTCATCATCATATCTCTTTTTCTCATCTGATTTTCTCACTAACCTTTCCGTAGGATTTAATTTTAATAGTTCATTGTTTCTTTCTTTCGGGTTCCATTTTGTCTCTTTATAGGTATACTTCTCATCATCAAACTCTTTTTTCTTCTCCTCGTTATATATAATTGTTCGTTTTTTGGCTAGTTTATCTTCTTTCGAAGAGATACCTCTTTGTTTCTCCGTATCAATCGCATACTTATATGTTGTAGCAATTCTTGATGAGCTAGAATATTCCTCAAATTGTCCTGAAATATTTTTAAAATAATCAATAGAATCTAGCATTTTTTGATGAATCTTTTCTTTATCTGGATAATGTACATTCGATTTTATTTCTTCTTCATTTTCATAATCAGAAAACGCTTTTTTCTTTACATATTCAAATACTCCACCATTTTGCGCAAAACTTTGTATAGAAAACTCAGACATAGATACCACTGAAAGTATACAAACCGCTGCACTAATTATCATCATATGAATTTTGTAACTCTTCTTTTTTACCTTAAGATTATGTAGCGTGCTATTAATCTTTTCATTTAACTCTGGAGGTACTATAACATTTTCATCTTTTATTCTCTTTTTTAATTTCTCATCAAATAATTTTTCATTATCCATCCTTTACACCCCCTATTCCATCTTTAATCGTTTTTGTAGTTGTTCCCTCGCACGTGATAATCTTGATTTCACTGTTCCTTTCGGTATTTCTAACAGCTTTGCTATACTCTCTTGATGCATGTCTTCATAGTAATAAAGCACCGTAACAGCTCTTAATTCTTCATGTAACGATTGAATCGCATTACACAAATCTATATCTTCATACTGATCACAAGCACTCATATTGTAATCATTCTCTTCTGTCACAATTACATTTTTATACGCTCTAATAATATTGTTACACTCATTTATTAGTATTCGAATTAACCAAGTTTGAAAAAATTCTTCTTTTTTTAATTTTTTTATATTTTCATAGGCTTTTAAAATTGTTGTCTGTATCGCATCCTCTATATTTGTCTCATCACGTAACATCGCCTTTGCTATTCGATACATCTTCGCTTTTTCTGTATGTATAAGCGCTATAAAGGCTTCATGATCACCTTTTTTCGCTAAAGAAACATCCGTTTCTTCTTTTACAATCATTTTATATAAAGGGATTACTTTCACAATTGCTCCTCCTGTTTCATCCTCACTTCATCACTTCCAATTTAACTTTACATGTATTAGACGTATGAACCTAGAAAAAGGTTCACTTTTTTGAATATTTCTGTAATTAAAAAGATAAATATCCTTTATAAGTGTTATGTGATAAACATACTAGTTTAAATTTACAAATAAAAAAAGCCCACTTTCTCAGTGGACTTTCTACTCTATAACGGTAAATCCCTCTTCCTAAATACTACAATCGCTACGATAAAAATACAAAGCGCTACAGTAGTTAAACCTATACTTATCGGCCATATATTATATGATCCTTCAGCAATTTCTTTCGGACGAAACAGCGTAAATAATGATAGGTTTTTCATCCATTCTAACTTATCACTTAACTTCCCCACCATATCCAATACGAAAAATAAGATAGTTAAACTCGCTGAATAACTTAGTGCTTTTCTTTCGTCATTACATATACAAGAAAAGAAAAATGAATACGCACTAACGACTAAAAATATGAGCCCTCCGACTACATTTATCTTCAAAAATAATTCTTTATTTAAGTTGTTATCTTGTAAAAACCATTCTGCACCTACTAACCCAGCTACATACGTAACAGATACAATAATTAGAAGTCCCAATATGAGAACAGCAGCTTGTGTAATCGCAATTTGCACTCTAGATACAGGTGTTGCTAGCAAGTATGCCATTGCTCCTTTATCTACATGACGAGCAATTAAATGTGTCGCAACTGTTACGCAAAAAATTGTTAAAATGATAATAAACAATAGACTATAGTATTCGCCCGCTAGAAAATCCATTACGTTTTGAATCGGACTTTCCATACCAACGATTTTTTTCACACTATCAGGCATGGCAGCTATTAATTCATTTAGCCCTTTCGCTGATACCATTGACGGGAATATCCAAATTAATAACCACAGATATAAAGCTGCACCAGACGCATAACTCAAAATACTTTTTTGTGTTTCTTTCAAACTAGCTAAAAATAATTGCTTATTCATGCGTTACCCCTTCTTTCTTATCGTAATAATGCATAAATAAATGTTCTAAATCCATCGCTCTCGTTTGAAGTGCCGTTACATTATAGTTTGAAAGTGTTTGTAAAACAGTTTGATAGTTTCCTTGTACAATGATAGATGCCTCTCTACCTTTTACCGCTTCAAATTGCAAATTACACTTTGTAAGGGACTCAATCTCTTCTTGTGATGATACTGTTACATCTATCACCTGTCTTCTCATACTTTGTAAATCGTGAATATTTTCAACCGTTACGAGTCGACCATCTTTAATAATAGCTACTCTATCACAAGTTCTCTCAATTTCAGTAAAAATATGTGATGACATTAGGATTGTTTTTCCTCTTTGCTTTTCCTCTAATATTAAATCTATAAACACTTGTTGCATAAGTGGATCAAGTCCAGATGTTGGTTCATCTAAAATTAACACCTCTGGATCATGCATAAATGCAGCGACTATCCCTACTTTTTGCTTCATTCCTTTAGACATTTTGCGAATCGGTGTTTTCACATCAAATTGCAGACGCTCTATCAGTTCATCTCGTCTTTTCGTATCCTTTAATCCACGCATTCCCTGCATTAATTTTAAAAACTCTAATCCATTCATTCCTTCAATAAAAGAAATTTCACCTGGCAAGTAACCAACTTCCCTTTGAATTTTCGCTGCTTCATTCCAACAATCTAATCCAAAAATTGTCGCTTTACCAGCTGTCGGTTTTATAAATCCCATTAAATTACGAATCGTCGTTGATTTTCCGGCACCATTCGGTCCTAAATAACCAAATACTTCTCCCTCTTTTACATCAAATGTAATATGAAACAAACCTTTTCCATTCGAAAACTGTTTTGTGACATCTTGAACTGAAATCATAATTCCACCTCATTTTTTGAAATATTTAATATGTGATATTTCAAAATTATTGTACTCCTCATCTTCCATATTCGCAACAATTTTTTGAAATATTTATTAGTCCATATTTCAAAATTATTGTTTTACATTATTTTTTCTTGTATATTTTAAGTGAGGTGATTGCATTGAACGGCTTTGAAAGAGTAAAAGAAAAGAAAAAGCGTGCCATTAAAGAAGCAGCATTCGTATTATTTTCAGAACGTGGATTTAATGAAGTGAAAATAGAACATATCGCAAAAGAAGCAAACGTTTCTCAAGTTACAATTTATAATCATTTCGGAAGTAAAGATGCGTTATTTAGGGAGCTTATACAAGAATTTATCATATCTGAATTTCAATATTATAAAGAGCTTGCAGAAGAAAAATTACCTTTTCATGATATGATGCAAAAAATGATTGTAAGAAAAATGAATACTGGCGGATTATTTCAACCTGATATGTTACTACAAATGATGCAAAGGGACGAAGAACTCCGTAAGTTTATTTATAGTTATCAAAATGAAAAAATCCTACCCTGGTATTTAGAAATATTAGAACGAGCTCAGCGCAAAAACGAAATTAATCCACACCTTACTAAAGAAATGATGTTACTTTACATTCAAATGTTTACAAAATTAGGTGATGAATTTGGAGCACAACTTCTTGAAGGAGATCGGGAAAAACATATAAAAGATATCGTTACGATGTTCTTCTATGGTCTTTCTGTTCCACAAAAATAAAAAGACACGAATTTCGTGTCTTTTTATTTTATAGAAATGACTCTACCCTTTTCACTGCTTTCAATCGCTAATTGAATCAGTTTAATAACATCTAAACCTTCTTTTGCTGTTACAGGTAGTTCCTCACCATTTAATATACTATCTCGTACACCTTTATAATAATTGTCATAACAACCGACTTCTGTTGGAATACGCTCTAAGCTTTCTTCTGTTTCTAAAGTAGCAAAATTCTCTTCATCGTCTACTCCATAACCGTTATCACCTGGCTTCATTCCATTTTTTAATTGCTCTTCCTGCGAATCCATACCGTACTTCACGATAGAACCTTTCTCTCCATGCACTATAAAATGTGGTCCAGCTTTTTTCACATAACTGCTACTACGTAAAATGACACGTTTAACTCCGTAATGAAGTACTATGTGGAAATAATCATCCACCTCTGCACCTGGTCGTTGTTTTATTACATCTGCACTTATCGCATCTGGTTTCCCGAATATTGATAACGCTTGGTCAATTAAATGCGATCCTAAATCGTATAATATACCGGAGCCTGGTAGATTTTTTTCTCTCCATCGATCACGTACATGTGGACGGAAACGATCAAAATTCGATTCATATGCGTATACATTCCCTACTCTGTTTTCTCCTAACAATTTCTTAATTGTTAAGAAATCATTATCAAAACGACGATTATGATATACGCTTAACATTACATTATGCTGCTCTGCTAATGAAATAAGCTCTTCCCCTTCTTCAATTGAGACAACAAATGGTTTTTCTACAACAACATGCTTACCTTTTAAAATTGCTTCTTTTACATATGGAAAATGAGTTGTATTAGGTGATGTAATAACAACTAAGTCAACATCAGCTCGCTTCACCAATTCATCAATTGTACTAACAACATTAGCGTTTGGTAATGTGTCTTTTACTACCTCTTCTTTTGAGGATAATACAGCACGAATATCATATTCTTCTATTGTTTGTAATAGTGGGATATGAAATGTCGTACTAGAAAAACCAAATCCTACAATCCCTACACCTATTTTTTTCATGTTGCCCCTCCATTTGTGCCGCTTTAACGAGCAGTAAGATTCCTAACCCAAAATTCAGTGAAAGCTAAGGCATTAGGTGAGGAATCAACTGCTTGTTAAAGCCCGATTAGTTGAACTTTATGAGAACGATTTCATTCAGTTATTATAACAAGATTATTATTATTTACATAATAAATTGCCTAGAAAAAAGCATCTTGCTACTATTCATAGCAAGATGCCCTCTTTATTCTGGTCTTTTCTTCGTCCACGTTTCTACTACTTCACCAGTATCATTAACATCTAGCACAAGGCTACCATTACTATACCGGTCTTTATTTCGATACGCTTTCGGATCAATTTCTTCTACAATGTTTTTCTCTGTCTTCATGTAAACTAATTCATCGTCCCGAACGATTTCAATACCGACAATGCGGTACGGATTACGTTTTAATTCTTTGAAAATAACAAGACCTCGCTTCGCCCTCGTTGATTTCTCAATTTCTGATGCTTTTAGGCGTTTTACAGCACCGCGCTGTGTTACGAGAATAAGTTGATCTTTGTCACCATTTAACGGTTTACCAGAAGCGACATAGTCATCTTCTTTTAAATTAATTGCTTTCACTCCAGCAGCTCTTACACCGACTGGACTTACTTCCTCTTCATGGAAAATAAGTGCATATGCACCGTGTGTAGCAAGAACGATATCACTCGTTCCATCTGTCGCAAATATATCGACAACTTCATCATCTTTTTTCAAGTTTACAGCAACGAATGCTCTTGAATAACGCTGAACTTTATATTGATTTAATTCTGTTTTCTTTATCATACCATTTCTTGTTACAAATACGATAAATCGTTTTTCTTCCTCAAAGTTCGGTACAACCGTTGCCCAAATGATTGTTTCATCCCGGTCGAGTGAAACGATATTAGCAACGTGCTGACCTAAATCTTTCCAACGAATATCTGGCATTTCGTATACTGGCAGATATATATAGTTTCCTTTATTCGTAAATAAGAGGACTGTCTCTGTCGTATTCGTATCGAATCGTTCAAGTAAGATGTCACCCTCTTTCATACCGAAGTCTTTGCCGTTTGAGGCATTATGTGAGCGCCATCCAGTACGTTTCACATATCCTTCTTTCGTTACAGTAACGATGACATCTTCTTGTGGGATCATCACTTCTACATCGATTTTAATTTCCTCGATTTGATCTTCAATAATCGCGCGTCGATCATCACTATACGTTTTCTTAACTCTCTTTAAATCAGTTTTAATTACTTGAAGTAATCTTTTTTCACTTTGTAAAATTGCCTGTAGCTCAATAATTTTCTTATTAAGCTCATCTGCTTCTTCTTGTAACGCCGTAATGTCTGTATTCGTTAAGCGATATAATTGCAAGGAAACAATTGCTTCTGCCTGTGCTTCTGTAAAGCCAAATTTTGCACTTAAATTATCTTTCGCGTTACGTTTATCTTTTGAAGCTCGAATTGTCTCAATTACTTGGTCTAAAATCGATAATGCTTTCTTTAAACCTTCTACAATATGTTGACGATTTTCTGCTTTTCTTAATTCATATTGCGAACGTCTCGTAATAACCTCTTTTTGATGTCCAATATAAGCATCTAAAATTTTCGGTAATGTCATAAGTGTTGGACGACGATTATTGATCGCTACCATATTAAAGTTATATGGAATTTGCAAATCTGTATTTTTATATAAATAATTTAAAATACCTTCGGCGTTTGCTTCTTTCTTTAATTCAACAACAATTCGTAAACCAGTACGATCTGTCTCATCACGCACTTCAGCAATACCATCTAACTTTTTATCTAGACGTAATTCATCCATTTTCTTTACAAGGTTTGCCTTATTCACTTCGTAAGGAATTTCAGTGATTACAATTTGTTGTTTCCCACCACGCACTGTTTCAACTTCTGCTTTTCCGCGAATAATAATTTTACCTTTACCTGTTTCATACGCCTTTTTAATACCATCAATCCCCTGAATAATACCGCCTGTTGGGAAATCTGGTCCTTTCATAACTGTTAATAAATCATCAACAGTACTATTTGGCTTATCAATACGCATCATTGTAGCATCAATAACTTCTCCAAGATGATGCGGAGGAATTTCTGTTGCATAACCAGCGGAAATCCCTGTAGATCCGTTCACTAATAAATTCGGGAACGCTGCTGGTAATACAACTGGTTCTTCACTCGTATCATCAAAGTTTGATACGAATTCTACTGTTTCTTTATCAAGATCACGTAATAACTCAGATGCAATTGGTGATAAACGAGCTTCCGTATAACGCATTGCTGCTGCTGGATCCCCGTCAACACTACCGTTATTACCATGCATTTCAACTAAAACATTACGTACTTTCCAAGTTTGGCTTAAACGTACCATCGCCTCATATACAGAGGAATCACCATGTGGATGATAATTACCAATAACGTTACCGACTGTTTTAGCTGACTTACGGAACGCTTTATCATGTACATTACCTTCTACATACATAGAATATAAAATACGTCTTTGTACTGGCTTTAAGCCGTCACGCGCATCTGGAAGTGCACGATCTTGAATAATATATTTACTATAACGTGCAAAGCGATCACCTAACACGTCTTCAAGCGGGAGGTCATGAAACTTCTCTGCTTGCATGTTATTCCACCTCCGTCTCCATAATCATTTCATTTTCTAAAATATTTCCTTCTTCTTGCATACCAAACTGTACATTACGTTCAATCCATTTACGGCGCGGTTCTACTTTATCGCCCATTAACGTTGTAACGCGGCGCTCTGCCCTAGCTGCATCATCAATTTTCACGCGAATTAATGTACGCGTTTCAGGATTCATTGTTGTTTCCCATAATTGATCCGCATTCATTTCACCAAGTCCTTTATAACGTTGTAACATATAGCCTTTTCCAACTTTTTTCGTTACACCGTCTAATTCCTCATCTGACCAAGCGTATTCAATTACCTCACTCTTACCTTTTCCTTTACTTACTTTGTATAAAGGAGGAAGTGCGATAAATACTTTACCAGCTTCGATAAGTGGCTTCATATATCTGTAGAAGAACGTTAATAACAATACTTGAATATGAGCCCCATCCGTATCGGCATCGGTCATAATTACAACTTTATCGTAGTTAATATCTTCAACATCAAATTCATTTCCTACACCGCCGCCAATCGCATAAATGATTGTATTAATCTCTTCATTCTTAAAGATATCAGCAAGCTTTGCTTTTTCTGTATTAATTACTTTACCACGTAACGGTAATACGGCCTGGAAACGTCGGTCTCGTCCTTGTTTTGCAGAACCACCGGCAGAGTCACCCTCTACTAGGTATAGTTCATTTTTTTGCGGGTTACGTGATTGTGCAGGTGTTAATTTCCCGCTTAACGTACCTTCTGATTTTTTCTTCTTCTTACCACTACGCGCTTCTTCTCTTGCTTTACGGGCTGCTTCACGTGCTTGTGCTGCTTTAATTGCTTTTCTCACAAGAAGTGTAGCTACATCAGGATTTTCTTCTAAAAAGTATGCTAAATGCTCAGATACAATGGCATCAATTGAAGAACGCGCTTCACTTGTACCTAGTTTCCCCTTCGTTTGCCCTTCAAACTGAAGCACTTCTTCTGGTACACGTACCGAAACGATAGCCGCTACACCTTCACGAATATCTGTACCTTCTAAGTTTTTATCTTTTTCTTTTAATAGTGCTACTTTACGAGCATACTCGTTAAACACACGCGTCATCGCTGTTTTAAATCCAGCTTCGTGTGTTCCACCATCTTTTGTACGTACGTTATTTACAAACGATAAAATGTTTTCTGAGTAGCCATCGTTAAATTGAAATGCTAGTTCTGCTTCAATTCCATTTTGTTCACCAGTGAAATATACAACTGGATGAATGGAATCTTTTTCTTCGTTTAAATAGGAAACAAAAGCTTCAATTCCCGTTTCATAATGAAATACATCCTCTAAATCATTTCGTTCATCTTTTATCGAGATTTTCATTCCTTTTAATAAGAATGCAGATTCACGTAATCTCTCACATAATGTTTCATAATTATAATTTGTTGTGCTGAAAATCGTTGTATCTGGTTTGAAATGCATCGTAGTACCAGACTCTTTCGTCTTCCCGATTTTCTCAAGCGTCGTTACAGGAACACCGCCATTTTCAAAGCGTTGTTCGTAAATATTTCCGTCACGCTTAATCGTTACGACTAACCATTCTGATAAGGCGTTTACAACCGATGCCCCAACACCGTGTAAACCACCACTCGTTTTGTAACCACCTTGACCAAACTTACCACCGGCATGAAGTACAGTTAAAATAACTTCAGGTGTAGGTTTCCCAAGTTTATGCATTCCCGTAGGCATTCCTCGCCCTTTATCTATAACGCTAATACTATTATCTTTATGTATTACGACTGAAATTTCGTCGCCAAATCCCGCTAACGCTTCGTCAACGGAGTTATCTACTATTTCATATACTAAATGATGCAATCCACGGCTGTCCGTGCTCCCGATATACATACCCGGGCGTTTTCGAACGGCTTCAAGTCCTTCTAACACTTGAATCGCATCTTCATTATATTGGAACTGATGCTTCGCCAAACTCCTTGCCCCTTTCCTAATCCAAAATCAGAACATATGTTTCTATTATAGAATAACGCCTCGACTATCGTTTTGGCAAGTTATCTTATCTCTTTTATATACCATTTTCAATAGAAAAATCCTTGTTTTCTCACAAGGATTCCTCTAGGCTACTATTTCAGAAAAATAATCGTTTGTCAACGAGAAATGGATATGTATTCCAAGATTACACATTCCAAACCTTTATTATGATCCAAATGATCAAGATCCAAAATGGGATTACAAATAACAATCCCCAAAAACAGCCTTTAAAAAATCTCATGATGAACACCTCGTTCATCGGCCCTACTTATCTATAATGAGGGCTGAATCAATCTTTCTACCTTTAAATCTATACTATTTTGTCATCGCATGTTCTACTTTAATACAACGATCCATTATTACAGTATAGTCTTTTTCTTTTAAAAGTTTATATGTATCCTCATCTTGTACTCCTAATTGTGCCCAAAAAACATCTGCATCAATCTCTACAAATTCTTTTGCAACATCCATTAAAAACTCTGAGCGACGAAATACATTTACAATGTCAACGTGTTCCTTAATATCCTTTAGTGAAGAAACTGCCTTTTCTCCGAGCACCTCATCTACTGTTGGATTAACTGGAATAATGCGGTATCCAGCATCTTGCATTGCTTTTGAAACCATATACGATGTACGTTCTGGCTTATCTGATAATCCAACAACCGCAATTGTTTTGCTTTTCTTTAACACTTCACCAATTTCCGTACGAGTTGGGTTTTCAATTGTCATAATTAATCCCTCCTATTCCTTTAGTATAGCCGATAAAGAAAGTCTCTTTCAATATGAAAGAGACTTTCTTTTATTTCGATTATTGATTCTTTGTAGCTGAATTATCTGCTAAAGTAGCCGATTTCGTCATTTTTTGACCGTTACGGTAGAATGTAACTTCTACTTTCTCGCCTACTTTTTTCTTTTCATATAAATATTTACGGAATTGAAGAGCATTCTCTACTTTTTGATTATCTAATGCTACTACAATATCATATTGCTCTAAACCAGCTTTTTCAGCTGGTGATATTGGGTAAATTTTACCTAATACAACGCCGTTTGTTACTTCTTTCGGTACTTTCAATTGATTGACTGCATAAGCTTGCACATCTTCTAGTGAAACAACACCTACTCCAAGAGCTGGACGTTTTACTACTCCATCTTTTTCAAGAGATTCAATAACTGGTTTTGCGATGTTAATTGGAATAGCAAATCCAATTCCTTCAACTTCTTGTTGTGCAATTTTACTTGAATTAATCCCAATTATTTCACCATTTTGGTTAAATAATGCACCACCACTATTACCTGGATTAATCGCTGCATCCGTTTGAATAACTTGTGCTTGCCAATCTGGTCGTTTATCCCCATCAATATCAACCGGAATTTCGCGTTCTTTACTACTGATTATACCTTCCGTTACACTTCCATCAAATCCAAGTGGATTACCGATTGCAATGGCTTTTTCACCCGCACGAAGTTTACTTGAATCACCTAAAGTGGCAACTTTATTTACATTAGATCCATCAATTTCAACAACCGCTAAGTCTAACCAAGGGTCCTTACCAACTAATTTCGCATCAACTTGCTTTCCGTCGCTCAGCTTCACAGCAAGTTTATTTGCTCCATCTACTACGTGGTTGTTTGTTACAATATATGCTTTATTTCCTGCTTTTTTATAAATAACACCTGATCCTGAACCGGCTTGTTGTTCTTGACCTGTCGGTTGCATTGCAAATGGATCAACACTTTGTTGCATATTAATAACACCTACAACAACATCTTTCGCCCCTTCAATCATACCAGGTAAATCAGTTTCATTTTTCGCTTTATTTACAACAGGAACTACAGTACCTTCTACTTTTGAATCCGAACTAAATGATGATACTGGCGCTCCATTATTTTGAGCCCATGGCATATATGGTGCTGCAAAACTAATCGAAACCGCTCCGACTACAGCTCCCACTAAACCTGTGAAGAAATAGCCTTTTTTACTACCTGATTTTCTCACTTCTCTCGTTTCACTATGCTCTTCATTTAAATTTGGTCCGTCGTAATATCCCATGTTTTATTTCCCCTCTCTGGTGAATTCGTATTTTCAGTATAGTCACGTTTTGTGTCCTTCTTGTGAACTCATCGTGAAATCCAATTAAAAAAATACATTTATCTAACATTGTAGACAAAAAAAGTATTTTTTGTACATTTTACCTTCAAAAGAGAGTATAAAATTA
This sequence comes from Bacillus sp. BF2-3, assembly GCF_008368795.1. Lineage (NCBI taxonomy): Bacteria > Bacillati > Bacillota > Bacilli > Caryophanales > Bacillaceae > Bacillus > Bacillus sp. BF2-3. Next base: position 89,025 of record NZ_QOSA01000031.1, on the reverse strand, counting down.
CCATTTCCCTAGGCTAAATTACACAAATCGTTCTAGATTATTCTTCAAATTTATAACCAACTCGAATAACAGTACCGATATGCTTCGCTTTATCTCCTAGCTTATTTCGAAGTTTTTTAATATGGGTATCAACCGTTCGGTCATCACCGTAATAGTCATATCCCCATAACTGGTCTAATAAATGTTGACGTGATAACACAATTCCTTTGTTCTCCATTAAATACACAAGAAGTTCAAATTCTTTATGTGTCAATATAATTTCTTCTCCATCTACTAAAACAGTTCTAGATAGACGATTCACTTCTATTCCAGCTAAAGACATAGCATTTTCTTCCGCTACTCCTACCGCACCATCCGCACGTTTCAATAACGTCTTTGCACGAGCTACTAATACTTTCGGGCTAAATGGTTTCGTTACATACTCGTCTGCACCTAATTCGAAACCTAGCAATGTATCATCCTCATCCGAACGTGCTGTCAACATAATAATTGGTACTGCTGATTCTTTTCTAATTCTTCTACAAACAGACCATCCATCTATTTCCGGTAACATAATATCTAACATAATTAAATCAATTTCATGCTCTGCAAATAACTCTAGCGCTTTTTTTCCATCTTCTGCTTCGATTACTTCAAAGCCTTCATTACGAAAATAATCACTAACAATTTCACGTAATCTTCTTTCATCTTCAACAAGCAATACCGTTTTGTTCATATAATCTATCCCGCCTTTTTACTCTTTCAATCGAATAATACGTTGATTGGAGCTTCCGCGAAATGGAAGTGTTAAATCTTTTTCCTCAATTTCAAACCTTCCATCGACTAAAACATCCCCATAATGTAACAACTCTATCATATCATTATTTTGAGAACTCTGTATCTCTTCTAACGTATAACCTGTATACATCCATAGGTTTTTTTTCAAATCTTTCACGATTTTTGCTACCTTTTTCACTTCAGCAGCTTGAAAAAATGGATCTCCACCTGAAAATGTTACATCAGTTAATGGATTACTTGCAATCTCTTTCACAATTTCTTCTACTGTCATTTCCGTTCCGTTGCAAATATTCCACGATTTCGGATTGTGGCAACCAACGCAACGATGCGGACAGCCCGCAAAAAACACGACTGTCCGCAATCCTTCTCCATCTACTACACTATCATGAATAATATTCATCACTTTCATTTATGTTTCACCCGATCTATCTCTTCACTACGTTTCGCACTATTCCACTTTGACATATCTCCTACAAGATAGCCTGTTATACGGCGAATTCTTTCTATATTAGCCTCATCTTCATTCCCGCAACTTGGACATTCATTCCCAATAACCCCGTGATAACTACAGCACTTACAACGGTCAACAGGATGATTAATTGAACCGTATCCAACGCCATGTTCTGCCATGGCTTGTACAATTTGTTTTAATGCCTTTTTGTTATGCATTGCTGCTCCGTCTAGTTCAATATAAGTAATATGTCCCCCGTTACATAGAGCATGGAACGGACCTTCTAAACGAATTTTATTTATCGCTTGAATGTTATAATAAACTGGAATATGGAATGAATTCGTATAGTAATTATGGTTCGTTATACCGCTAATCACGCCAAATTCTTTTCTATCTTTTTTCACAAACTTCCCTGATAATCCTTCTGCTGGAGTTGCAATTACTGAGAAATTCAGTTGATGTTCTTTTGTCGCTTTATCCATTCTATCTCTCATAAAGGAAATAATTTCATACCCAAGTTTCCATGATTCTTCATCTTCCCCATGATGCTTTCCTGTTAAAGCTACTAAACATTCCGCAAGACCGATAAAACCAATACTTAACGTCCCTTGTTTTAAAATTGAGGCTACGGAGTCTTCAGGATGCAACGTTTCTCCACCACGCCATACACCTTGTGAATATAAAAACTGAAAATCTCTTGCTCGCTTCGTACATTGATACGCAAATCTTTCTAATAACTGCTTAATTCCTAAATCTAAATAATAGTTTAGCGCTTCAAAAAACGCTTCTTTTGAACCACTAATTAACGCTAATTTCACTAAATTAATAGACGTAAATGATAAATTCCCTCTACCAATCGCTGTTTCTTCTCCATGTATATTAGACATAACACGGGTACGACATCCCATGTAACATACTTCACTTTCTGGTCTTCCATCATAATGCACTGCATTAAACGGAGCATCTAAAAATGAAAAGTTAGGGAATAATCGCTCTGCGGTTGTCTCTAATGCTAATTCAAATAAATCGTAGTTCGGATCACTTTCTTCAAAATTCACACCTTTTTTCATCTTGAAAATTTGAATCGGAAAAATCGGTGTCTCTCCTTTACCAAGTCCAGCTTGTGTCGCTTTTAAAAGTTGTTTAATTAACATTCTTCCTTCTTTCGATGTATCTGTTCCATAATTAATAGAAATAAACGGTACTTGTCCTCCGCCCCTACTATGCATACTATTCGAATTATGAACGAAAGCCTCACACGCTTGATACGTATCATTTTCCGTTTCTTTCCATGAAAATTCTTCTATTTGTTCTTTCGTAAGCGGATATGATTGTAATCGTTTTTTATGTCTCTCAATTGTTTTTCGTACATAAGGTGCTAAATCAATATCAAAGAGTGCAAACGATTGACCACCATGCTGCATATTTTGATTCGCTTGAAAAATAATAGACGAAAGAGCCAATGCACTTTTAATGTCTTGCGGTTGTCTCATATGTCCATGTCCAGTATGAAAACCATTAGCAAGCATTTGCGCTAACGGAATTTGTGAACAAGTCGTCGTTCCTGTTGCATAAAAATCTAAATCATGTGGATATAATATATTTTCATTTATCGCTTTTTTCACTTGATCTGACAATAAATTCTCAACAGCATAATATTTTGCACTCTCAGATGCGAACGTTCCCATTACGCCCATTGGAGAGCGGCCATCTACATTTGCATTTTCTTGCATCAAATCTTGTTCATTGCCGTGGACTATTGTCTCAAACACTTTCATTAATTCTTCTTCTCCACGTGTATTATTTTGTAACATTTATAACCCTCCACCAATATGTTGTTATCTTTTGATTAAAATGTTACTACATATAGTCTTACTGTTTCTGTGAGAAATGTAACATTACTGTGAAATTTTTTTCACGAAATAATGAATTTTTCATTTACAAAAAAGAAATGTGCTCTTTACAAATGTATGGTACAATATACGGGAAAAACTCTTTTTACCCTTTATCAACACATTTGAATAAAGGAGACTGAACTTATGGTTACTACATATCTTTTATTTATCGTTGCCTACTTACTTGGCTCGATTCCATTTGCACTAGTTGTTGGAAAAATCGGCTACGGAATCGATATTCGTGAGCACGGGAGCGGTAATCTAGGCGGAACAAACACATTCCGCACATTAGGGAAAAAAGCAGGTTTTACCGTTACAATTGCTGACATTTTAAAAGGGACATTAGCAACAAGTCTACCAATGATTTTCGGATTAGATATTCATCCACTATGGTTCGGGTTAGCGGCTGTTCTTGGACATGTCTATCCAATCTTCGCGAAATTCCGCGGTGGTAAAGCAGTTGCAACTTCTGCTGGGGTGCTATTATGCTATTCACCAGTTGTTTTTGCAATATTGGCTGTTGTATTTTTCACCCTTTTATTTACAACAAGATACGTATCACTTTCTTCTATGGTAACAGCAGTTGTTGCTGTTATTGCATCCATTGTTAGCGGGGATAAAATCTTCATTATTGCGATGTGTTTATTAGCAGGTATGGTTATTTATAAACACCGTGCAAATATCGGACGAATTATAAATAAAACTGAACCAAAAGCAAACTTTTCAAAAAAGCAAAAATAAGATCGTAACCCACATAACGCAAAAAGAAAACGTGAAGCATATTAATAGCGTCTTTTTGCGTTATTTTTTATACTAAAGAAAAAGCAACATAATTTGGAGGAACTATACATGAATCTTTCCGTAACAAAAGAAGCAGCACAATGGTATAAAACTGAATTAAACTTACAATCAAATGAAACACTACGCTTTTTCGTACAATACGGTGGTTGCAGTACTGTGCAAAAAGGACTTTCTTTAGGTATTCGTAAAGATGATCCTGCACATCCTGCTGTTCAAATTCAAGAAGAAGGTATTAATTTCTTTATTGAAGGCGATGATGAATGGTTCTTCGATGGACATAATTTATCTGTTACACTTAACGAAGGTGACGACTTCCCACAATTTAATTATGAAAAATAAAAAAACGTGGCTTCTGCCACGCTTTTTTATTTTTTCTTAATTTCCTCATATTTCGCATACCACTCAGGATATAACTTTTTAAATGATACAGGGCGGAACCCTTCTTTTTTCGCACAAATATTCGTTGTGCTTGCAGTAATACACAGTTCACCATCACCATTATATATTTCATATCCATATACAACGCGAAGTGGGCTCACAGTATCTACCCATGTTTTTACGCTTGCTTTTTCTCCGTAACGCATCGCTTTACGGTATGAAATTTGTAAATCTAACACAGGAGAAATAATTCCTTCTTTCTCCATTTCAACATATGAAAAACCTAAATCTTGTATAAGTTTCGTGCGACCTAACTCAAGCCACACTAAGTAGTTTGAATGGTAAACAACACCCATTTGATCTGTTTCCGCATAACGGATTTCAACTTCATGTTCTGCTACAAACATATGTATTCGCCTTCTTTCACTTCTGCTACCTTGCATACATTTAATCATAATACAGTGACATCAAAAATAAAATAAAAATAGTGAATCTTTTCCCGAAAGGAGCAAGCATATGATTCAAATTGTAACGGTTCGTAGTGGTGATAGCGTATATAGCTTGGCATCAAAATATGGATCAACACCTGACGAAATAGTAAAAGACAATGGATTAAATCCAGCTGAAACGCTCGTTGTTGGTCAGGCACTTATCGTTAATACGAAAGGGAATAATTATTATGTACAGCCTGGTGACAGCCTATATCGAATCTCTCAAACATATAATGTCCCCCTCGCTAGTTTAGCTAAAGTTAATAATTTATCTTTAAAATCTATTCTCCATGTCGGACAACAATTATACGTACCAAAAGGGACAAAACGAGCTGTAGAATCCATCGCTTATTTACAGCCTTCCACTATACCGATTAAAGAGAGTTTAGTTAATGCTACACGTGCCATCAATCCATTTTTAACATACTTAGCTTATTTTAGTTTTGAGGCAAAAAGAGATGGCACATTAAAAGAACCTACTGAAACAGCTAAAATCGCTAATATTGCAACGCAGGGTAAAACAATCCCTATGCTCGTTATTACAAATATTGAAAATGGTAATTTCAGTGCCGATCTAACATCGGTTATTTTACGCGACGCAACGATTCAAAACAAATTTATTACTAACATTTTGCAAACAGCTCAAAAATATGGCATGCGAGACATTCATTTCGATTTCGAGAGTGTAGCACCTGAAGACCGCGAGGCGTATAATCGCTTTTTACGAAATGTAAAAACACGCTTACCTAGCGGGTACACATTGAGCACAACTCTCGTACCGAAAACAAGTTCAAATCAAAAGGGAAAATTTTTCGAAGCTCACGATTATAAAGCGCAAGGGCAAATTGTTGATTTCGTCGTCATTATGACATATGACTGGGGATGGCAGGGCGGGCCACCGATGGCGATTTCTCCTATCGGTCCGGTGAAAGAAGTACTTCAATATGCAAAATCTCAAATGCCTCCCCAAAAAATTATGATGGGGCAAAATTTATACGGGTTTGATTGGAAGCTTCCATTTAAACAAGGAAATCCACCCGCAAAAGCAATTAGCTCTGTCGCAGCTGTTACACTAGCTCGTAAATATAATGTCCCTATTCGTTATGATTTCACAGCCCAAGCTCCTCATTTTAATTATTTTGATGAAAACGGCGTGCAACACGAAGTTTGGTTTGAAGATTCACGGTCTGTTCAAAGTAAATTCAATTTAATGAAAGAACAAGGTATAGGTGGTATTAGTTACTGGAAAATCGGTTTACCATTCCCACAAAATTGGCGTTTACTTGTTGAAAACTTTACGATTACGAAAAAGGGCTGACAAAAGTCAGCCCTTTTTGTATATTTTGTTAAGATTCATCTTTGATTTCACTTTTTAATGAGTCAATACTTTCTAAACGTCTTTGATTTTTTGCTTCAATAGCAGCACGATCTTTTTCATTAGAAAGTTCCGCTGTTTCTTTTGCTTCATTAAAGTTATCAACTGTATTTTGCACCATTTCTTGTAACTTTTCAGCGTTGTCACTTCGATTATCTGGATTTGGCATGTACTTCCCTCCTAATATTGTATATACACACCATCTTAAATTACCTATCTTTCCTCAAATTTATACATAAAAAAGGAGAATGTAATATTCTCCTTTTCTTTAACCATTATCAACAATCGGTTGTTTACCTGTTTGATCTTGCATTTGCTTTCCTTTATTTCCACCAGCTTTTTTTGATTGTGTTCCAATATGATTCGGTGCAAAGTCTTTTGAATTTTTTTTCGGATTACCCATTACTATCGCCTCCTTAACACTAGTATCGTACTAGTGTTAAGAATTATTCAGCTTGCTTAAAAAGTTTCATTTCATAACGTTTTTCAATGCGCTCTTCAATGCGATCAATTGCCTCACGATCGCTTAATAATTGTTGTTTATTTTCATTTACAAGTTCTTCAAACGATTTACGGCGACTTCTTCTCATGTTGTTCACCCTCTCTCCTTCGCTTTCTTATTACATAGTATGAGCAAACAAAAAACTCTTTAATCAGATTTGCAAGAAAATTTTATGTTTTAGTACTCCTAAAAAAACTCCGTGTACAATATATTGCACACGGAGTTTTTCATACCATAATATTTAAATACTCTTTCAACTTTTCATCTGCATTCATTTCATTTTCTTTATAATCATGAAGCGCCTGTAATACAAAATCATACTGTTCTAAAATATAACTTTCTAATCTCATAACATCCTCTAAGCTATTAAGCATAATTCTCGTATTACCAACTTCACTTTTTAACGCTGGTTCACATTTTAAGCTTGTACATATTTCTTTCACATCTTCTTCTAATATCTCTGTTAATACATATTTCTTTCGCCCTTTTACCTTTACTCTCATAACTGGATAAAAAGCTTTTATATCTAAATAACTTCCTACGTTCATACAACGTAGCCATTCTACATTCCGTTTATTACATGCAAGTATTTCTTTCACCGCTTCATATACCGCAGTTTCATCAAGCATAGCCTTATTTACTTTTCGTTTCCCTTCTTCTTCAATAGCTGCACACTTTTGATAAACAGCAGCACACGTAATGCAATCGTCAAATGCATTATGAGAGCTTAAACGAATTCCAAGCATTCGTTTTAACGTTTCAAGTTTATGATTAGGCGCATGCTTCATGTATTTCTTCGCTAAAAATACAGTATCAATTACTTTATTTTTAGGTTCAGGCAACCCAAGCATATTTACATTACTTTTCAAAAAGCGCATATCAAAAGAAGCATTATGGGCCACAATAACATTTGTATGTAAAAATGCTAAAAATAAAGGTAACACTTCTTCAATCGTCAGAGCATCTGAAACGCGATAATTAGTAATACCTGTTAAACTCGTTATTCGGTCCGGAATTGGCCGCTCTGGATTCACGTATGAAACAAATTGATCTACTAATTCATGATTACGATATTTCACTGCTGCAACTTGAATAATTTTATCATTATAAGGGTTAAATCCTGTTGTTTCAAAATCAATTACAACATAATCTAACGGTAAGGATACATTCCCCACTCCATACACTCCTTTATCTCTAAACGGTTATATTTCTTACATCATATCATGAAGTGATTACTACTTGAAAAAGAAAAGGCAGAAATGGGAACTCTCCACCTCTACCTTTTCACCATTATTTTAATTTAGCAACTCTTTTCTCCATCTCTTTTTGTGTCATCGGCCCAATAAACTTATCTTGAATGACACCTTTTGTATCTATAAAATACGAAGTTGGAATCGTAATTACTTTATACGCTGTTGTCACATCAATGTTCTTGTCCAATAAAACAGGAAAAGTAATTCCTTTTTCTTTAATAAAATTGCTTACCTTCTCTTCCCCCCCACCTTTTTCTGAAGGCGTATAATTGACCGCTAAAATTTCTACGTTCTCTTTATGTTCTTTATAGAAAGCCTCCATATCAGGCATTTCTTGTTGGCAAGGTCCACACCACGTTGCCCAAAAGTTTAAAATCACTTTCTTTCCTTTTAAATCTGATAGCTTTACATTCGTTCCATCTAACTTCGTTAATTCGAAGTCTGGCGCACTCTTCCCTATTTCAATACCATTCCTTGCGATAATCTCTTTCATCGCAGCTTCACTTTTTTCTTGCTTCACTTTTACCGCCTGCTCTTTATTACCAAACTGTTCATAAGCTGCATATCCCGCTAAACAAAGTAACACTACAATAATCGTAAGCTTCCGCCACATTTTATATCACCCTAACGTATTATCTTCTTTTAACACATTCATCAAAATACTATATACCTTATTTTAGCTTATACGGACAAGCTTGGAAATATTCACATTCTAAATAATCAGAATTTTTATAACTATGATGAAATATTTACCTTTCCATCATATAATTAGAAATAAATATAATATTTTACAATGAAAGGAGCTCTCATGAATTTATTTGAAAAAATACTTCTATATATTCTTAGTTTTATATTTTCCCCAATCGGAATTATCACATGGATTATCTCACTATTTAGTAAAGATCCTGAAAAAAAACAAGTTGGACGTATTTGTCTCTATATCGCATTAATCTCATTTATCCTTTGGGCAGGCCTCGGCATTATTACTTTTTTCACGATGACTACCATTACTACTATAGAATAGTTATAGAAAGGATGATTATTTTGGGAGAACACCCTATCACCAAAGAGCTACGCTATATACGAATATGCTTAGTTATTTTAGTAATCGTTCTTTTATTTTTCAACAGTGAAAAAGTCGTTGAAATTTCTACAAATCATGATTCCATAGAAAATGTTCCCACCAGTAATATGACACAAATTGCGGAAAATACATTCGCTATTCAAGAATATAATCCATTACTAAGTAGCGAACATACAATTAAGATTTTCAAATATAATCCAGATACAAATCAACTTACTCTCGTCAAAGAAGTTAATTCTAGTGATCCGAATTCTTATACTTATCAACTTAATGAGAACGAATAAAGTGAAACTTTAATCAGCCCTCACCAATCGGGCTGCCCGGCAAATAGCGGAATAAAGATAAGGGCATTACATATCTCTTATCTTTTTGTTTGCAACTCTTTGTACAATGAGTTGCAATTTAATAATTCTCTAGGATTCCCACATTCCACAATAGTCCCATTCTTTATGACAACAACACAATCTGCTATCATCGCTCTCTCTACATCATGTGTTGCCACAATTCTCGTTACATCTCTTCCTATCCCTTCAATCATATTCCAAACCAGTTCTTGATTGCCTGGATCTAACCCAGCCGTCGGTTCATCTAAAATAATAAGAGTTGGATTTGATACAATCGCTCGCAATAATGCGAGACGTTTTCTTTCGCCTCCTGAAAGCTCTTCACCGCTTTTATGTAGCACAGTTTGACTCCCTTCAGGTAACCCTCTAATAATCGGCGTTACATTTATAAGTTCACTATTTTTTTCTAACTGATTTTCTAAACACTCTTCCCCGAAATACATATTCTCTGTTACCGTCGTTCGGAAAAAACGTGGTTCTTGCCACACTGTAGTCATTCGAGCCTTTTGACCATAATAAACAACACTACCGTTAGATGGTTTATACAAGCCCGTTATTAACTTTAAAAGCGTTGTTTTTCCTGCACCGCTTTCTCCCACAATAATAACGAGTTCACCAGGACGAATTTGCAAATCAATATTATGAATTCTGCATTTCTCTTCGTCATTCTCCTGAAATGAAACATTTGTTATCCTGATACCCATCGCTCTTTCTACATTGTTATCTGCTGCTCGTTTATTTAAAAAGCAAAAATTTCTATTTGCCGAAGCGACTGCAACTTGTGTCATTATTAATAAATCGCCTACATAACGGACAGGGAAAAAGAGCATCTCAATTGTCGCTAACACTGCAATGAGTGAACCAACTTCTATTTCTCCCCTCATTATTTTTTGTGCACCTATAATGAGAACAAGGATATATGCTCCTGTTTCAATCACCGTTCCAACTACTCCAATACAATGTTGCATCATCGTCTTCTTTACTTCCGATTTATACGATTGTGCCGTTACTCTTTTAAATAAGCGAATTGCCCATTTTTCTTTTTGTAAACTCCGCAAATCTTGTATTCCCTTTACAAACTGTGACACCATCTCTACAACACTTGAGTGATTTTTTTGAGCAACGCTTGCGATATTTCTTACCTTTTCCCCAAACAACATCGGAACCGTTGCACTTAAAAATAAAAACGGAGTTATCCACAATATGAACTGTACATCTATATGTTGTAGTGCTATGAACGCACCTATAAATTGCGCAATGGCATGTATATATTCTATTAATATAGAGCCATATAACCTGACCCAGTTCGGAATATCAGACACGACCAAAGTTTCTAACTCTCCTTGCTTAATCTTCTCACTCTCTTCAAACGGTAATGAGAAATAGTGACGCAATAATTCTATACGTTTCGTTTGTAATATACGTTGACTCGCTTTTGAACTTATATAATCAAATAAAAGATTGTTCGCCCACATTAAAAAGCGACTACCCGCAAACAAAGCTATATATAAATACGCACCTTTTAGCTCTCTTTGAATAAGATTGTCTACAATTAATCCCATGAAAATTGGGCGTGATAAATTTAAAATGGCAGCAATTATCCCACTACATACAGCTGCTATTACTAATATTTTCTCTTGTCGTAACGGCAACAATATTCTTTTATACTCTGTCATGACGTTTCCTCCATTTTTATAGTAAAAAGAAAGGGATGAAACCAAATGGTTTCATCCCTTTCCATAAAATAAGGAAGCTAACTATTGTTAGCTTCCTTATTGTTCATTTCAATTATTTAGTTCGACACTTTTGATTCTTCAATTTTCTCACGAAGAACCATTTGCAGAATACCACCGTGACGGTAGTAATCAATTTCAACTTCACTATCGAAACGAGCTACTACTTCAAATTGTTTTTCGTTGCCATCTGCATCAGTTGCAACTACTTTTACAAGATCGCGCGGTCTAACTGTTTTGTCGATTTGAATTTCAAATGACTCGTTACCAACAAGACCTAACGTTTCAGCACTTTCGCCATCTTTAAATTGAAGTGGTAGTACACCCATTAACACTAAGTTACTGCGGTGAATACGTTCGAAGCTTTCTGCGATTACTGCTTTAATACCTAATAAGTTAGTACCTTTCGCAGCCCAGTCACGAGAACTTCCCATACCGTAATCTTTACCAGCAACAACTAGAAGACCTGTTCCATCTTCCTTATATTTCATAGCAGCATTATAGATAGATGTTACTTCACCAGTTGGCCAATATGTTGTATATCCGCCTTCTGTTCCTGGTGCGATTTGGTTTTTAATACGGATGTTCGCGAATGTACCACGCATCATAACTTCATGGTTACCACGACGAGAACCGTAAGAGTTAAAGTCAACTGGTTGTACGCCGTTTTCTAATAAGTAGCGTCCAGCTGGTGTATGCTTACCGATTGAACCTGCTGGTGAAATGTGGTCTGTCGTTACAGAGTCACCAAATTTACCAACTACGCGTAGGCCTGATAATGTTTCAACTTCACCTGGCTCTTTAGATAAACCTTCAAAGAATGGTGGGTTTTGAATATATGTTGAATCATTATCCCAAGTATATAAAGCTTCGTTTGAAGTTTGGATTTCATTCCAGCGCTCATTGCTGTTAAATACTTGTGCATATTCTTTCTTGAACAGTTCAGATGTAACAACGCTTTGAACTACATCTTCAATTTCTTTAGCTGATGGCCAAATATCGTTGAAGTAAACAGCATTGCCATTTGCATCTTTACCGATTTCATCATTTTTCAGGTCAATATCAACAGTACCTGCAAGTGCATATGCCACAACAAGTGGTGGTGATGCTAAGTAGTTTGCTTTTACAAGTGGATGAATACGACCTTCAAAGTTACGGTTACCAGATAAAACAGATGTTACTAGTAAGTCGTTTGCTGCGATTGCTTCTTCTAATTCTGGCGCTAATGGACCAGAGTTACCGATACAAGTCGTACAGCCGTAACCAACTGTTTGGAAACCTAATTGATCTAAATATGTTGTTAAACCAGACTTATCTAAGTACTCTGTAACAACTTTAGATCCTGGTGCTAATGATGTTTTTACATACTCAGGTACTACAAGTCCTTTTTCAATTGCTTTCTTCGCAACTAGACCTGCTCCAATTAATACGTATGGGTTTGATGTATTTGTACAGCTTGTAATTGCTGCGATTGCAATTGCACCTGTTTTCATCGTTACTTCTTTATCTTCTAATGTAACCTTCACTTCTTTATCGAACTCTTGCTCATTAAATCCAAGTCCTTGTGTTCCAACTGGTGCTACAACAGCTTTGTGGAACGCATCTTTCATATCTGAAAGTGGAATTAAATCTTGTGGGCGTTTCGGTCCAGAAAGGTTAGATTCAATTGTATTTAAATCAATTTCAACAAGATCAGTATAGATTGGATCTTTACTGTCTGCTGTATAGAATAAACCGTTCGCTTTACAGTATTCTTCAACAACGCGAATTTGTTCTTCATCTCTACCTGTTAAACGTAAGTATTCTAATGAAATATCATCGATTGGGAAGAATCCACAAGTTGCGCCGTATTCTGGTGCCATATTTGAAATTGTTGCACGGTCAGCTAAAGGCATGCTCTTTAGTCCATTACCGAAGAACTCAACGAATTTACCAACTACACCTTTTTGACGTAATACTTGTGTTACTTTTAATGCAACGTCAGTTGCTGTAGTACCACTTGGAAGTGTACCAGTTAATTTTACACCGATTACTTCAGGTACTGGGAAGTATGAAGGCTGTCCAAGCATTCCTGCTTCTGCTTCAATACCACCAACGCCCCAACCAAGAACGCCGATACCGTTAATCATTGTTGTATGTGAGTCTGTTCCAACTAATGAATCTGGGTATGCAACTAAGTCACCTTCAGCATTTTTCACCGCGTGAACAACTGGTGCTAAATATTCAAGGTTTACTTGGTGTACAATACCTGTAGCTGGTGGAACTGCGCGGTAGTTATCAAATGATTTTTGTGCCCAGCTTAAAAATTTATAACGTTCTTCATTACGTTTAAACTCTAAGTCCATGTTGAATGCAAGCGCGTCTGCCGTACCCGCTCTATCAACCTGTACAGAGTGATCGATTACAAGGTCTACAGTAATTTCCGGATTAATTTTATCAGGATCCCCACCCATGTCTGCCATTGCTTTACGAAGCGAAGCCAAATCAACAACAGCTGGAACACCAGTGAAATCTTGTAAAATTACACGAGATGGTTTAAATGGAACATCGATATCTTGCACATCTTTCGTTCCCCATTTCGCTAAATTTGTAACATGCTCTTCTGTGATTACACGTCCGTCTACTTGACGAAGTACTGATTCAAGTAAAACTTTCACGGAATATGGTAATTGAGATACGTTGCCAACCCCTGCGTTTTCAAGCGCTTTCAAATCATAATAATGATACGTTTTTCCATCTACGTCAAAAGTTGCGCGTGATTGAAATGGATTATGTTTGACCATTATGTTTCCCCCCTGTTAAACGTGACTAAGTTGTCTGAATATAAAATGTAGACAAACTTTTCAATACCTTACGATAATATCTTATTACAACTTTCTAAATAAGTAAATAATAAGAAACTTATAGATTATCATAAGTTTTCTTTATGTTTCTAAATTTGAATAGTGTTCATGTTCCTTATGAATACTATTACCATAAAGTAAAGTGCTCTATTAGCGCTTTCTTTACAGTTCATACATACTATGAACTGCTCATCATGCAACTTACAAAAAAAGTTATAGAGGTGAAATAAAATGGGTAAAAGAAAAGCAAATCATACTATTTCAGGAATGAATGCGGCATCTGCACAAGGACAAGGTGCTGGTTATAACGAAGAGTTTGCAAATGAAAACTTAACTGCTGCAGAACGACAAAATAATAAGAAACGCAAAAAGAACCAGTAACGAAAAATCCCAAAAGGAGCATTCACCTTTTGGGATTTTTTCTAATGTTTATAACGTAGTAATTCCGAAACCGTTACAAATCGATAGCCCTGCTTTTTCAGTTCAGGTAAAATTTTTGCTAGCGCTGCTACTGTTTGACTACGATTATTTCCCCCATCATGTAACAATACAATATCACCACTTTTTGCATTTTTCACTACATGATTTACAATGGATTCAACCCCTGGATTTGCCCAATCACGTGGATCTTGATGCCACGACCATAGAACAGTTTGATAACCAGCTTCTTTCGCTGTTTTAAATACAGCATCGTTAATATATCCACCCGGTGGACGGAATAGCAAAGGTTCTTTCACCCATTTTTCGAAAAATTTCTTTCCATCTAAAATATCATTTTCTAATTTTTCATCTGATGAATTACTCGCATACAAATGATTCATCGTATGATTTCCAATTTCATGTCCCTCTTTTAACACTTGTTTCACTAAATATGGATTACGCTGAACCCGAAATCCAATCATAAAAAATGTCGCTTCTGCTTTATATTGACGTAATAAATTTAAAATTTGTGGTGTATAAGTTGGATCCGGTCCATCATCAAATGTAATAGCAATAATCTTTTCATTATTAGGTACTTCCCATGTTACATAGCCAGTTGGTTCTAGCTCTTTTCTGAGCAACATTTTCGCTTCCACTTTTTCAACTTGAAATATATGTACTGCGCATAATAAAGAAAAAACGAGTAGAAAAATTTTCTGTTTTAGCATAATATTCGTTAAAGTAATGAGGTTGTCGAATACACAACAACCTCATTTACTTTTCTAATTGATCTACATGCTGCATAATATTTTGAAGGTTATTTTCGTATTGCTCAAGTTGTGGGCGTTGTGTTTCTGAAGCTACTTCTAGTGCATTTTGAATTTGTTCATACGCTTCCTGAACCTCTTGGCGTAATTCTTTTAAATCATGACCGTAGTTTGGATCATTTTTTACAATGTTGTTAAATGCATTTTCTGCTTGTGTAACACCTTGCTGAGCTGCTTGGAACGCTTGTTGTTTATCTTTATGATATGGCATTATATAATCCCCTTTCCATAATAGTTAGTCCCATTTATCTTTACCTTTTTTTCTAAAAACATTCTCGTATAAATTTGCAAACTTCTCTCATTCTAAAGAGGAAGAGGAGGTGTCACATACAATGGAAAAAAACAATCGTGAAGCGAAAGAAAAAAAAGGACAACCTGAACCATTAAGCGGATCTCATAAAGTAAAAAACCGTAACCATTCACGCCAAAAACATCATGCGCATCATGATATGTAAAACAAAAAGTGCACACTAGCTATCTTTTCCACATACAATGTTTATATTTTTCCATTTATTCTTCACCCCTACTTCATTCATGCATAACATAGTATGAATTGAGATTTTACGGAGGGTGTCTTACATGGGCAAGAAAAAGAAGGATTGTCTTTTTCATGTTGATGGTTTCGAAGAATGGATGGATCAATTTTGTTCTGACTCTTGTAGTAACTTTAGTTTCCCAAATCAAATTCATATTGACCTTTGCGAAACGGAACAAGAATACATTTTGGAAACAGATGTACCAAATGTAACTGAACAAAATGTAGTCATTAAAAAGATGAAGACAGGCCTAACCATTTGCATACTTCATAATAATATTTCTTTACAGCGGATCATTCCTTTACCCGATAATATTATTTATAAGAAGATGCTAGCCTGCTTAGAAAATGGATATTTAGCCATTCATATTTCCAAAAATGAAGTTGCTGATAAGCATGAAAAGAAAGTTCTTTTTTCAAATTAAGAGTTAATATAATACACACTAAGCCCCAGTTGGTTACTGGGGCTTATGTTATTTCGCATGCATTTCTATATTAGAATTTCTATCATATCTTTTTTTCGATAAACCTTTTGTAACTAAAAGCACAGGAAATGCCACAGTTGAAAATATAGCTAGTGCTGAAAATATTGCAAACCCATTTTGGTACCCGTAGTAATCGAGAAGTACTCCTCCAAACCACGGACCTATTACTGCTCCAATTCCCGAGAAACCCATCGCACCGAAGTATGTTCCTTTTAGATGCGCAACAGCAATATCATCAATAAATACATCCGTCATTGAAAACATTAAGACTTCTCCAATTGTAAAAATAATTGTACAGACGGCAGCACCTAGCATAGATTCTACTACTCCAAATCCAAACAATCCTCCGCTCACAAATAAAGTTCCAACCATAATGGATGCTAATGGTGTGTATTTTTTGCACATTTGAATAACAGGGTATTGGATAATCACTACAACAATTGCATTTAAAGCGAGCATATATGAGAATAGCTTCACTCCATCCTCAAATATATGTGCATTTGCAAAATATTGAGATACTGTCGTCGTTAAATGTGAAAAACCGCAATTACTCAAAATAATACCGACTAAAGCAACTAAAAATACTATATCTTTTCGCAATATACGCATTGCATTTAACATTGTAACAGGTTTTTCTGTACTCACTTTCTTTTTTTCCATTGGATACTTCTTAAATTGGAACGCTAATATAGCTGTATATAGAATATATACCCCAGCTGCTACTAAAAAAGGAATTGTTGATTTTGCACTTCCAATCTGTAATCCAACAATTGGTCCAATAGCAACTCCAACATTTATTGCACCGTATCGTAAGTTATAGACAAGTAACCGATACTCAGGCTTTGTTAAATCTGATAATAATGCTCTTGATGTTGGCTCAAAAAACGACCTACATAATCCATTTAAAGCGTTTAATAAAAAGAAACTTAAAACATGATCCGCAAGTGAAAAACCTATAAACACAAAAATCCAAACGATCATGGACCAGAGCATAATCGTTTTCCGGCCAAATCGATCTGATAAATTCCCTCCGATAAAACTAGCAAAAACACCAACAAGTGCACTCGTTCCGATAATAGCACCAGTCATTCCAGCTGATACACCTTTAACAGTCGTTAAATAAATCGCTAAAAAAGGGATACTCATTGAAGTTGCAAACCTAGCAAACAATGTCCCTAAAATAATACTCATTCCAAGCGGATGAATATGCTGTAACTTCCCCTTCATCGTTAAACCTACTCTCTCTATTTTCACAAAAAAAGAAAGCAAAGGATCTGCTTTCTTTTCCTTTTTCTATACTTGAGCTGTTGATACCCGAGTTGTTCTCGTTATGTCCATATCAATTCCATATGTGAACTGTAATTCTTTACACACATCTTTAATTAAGATTGCGACATTATACTTTTCATTAAATTGTAAAACTATGTTTTCTACTTCTTCATATGTATACTTATATTCCCCTGTAATGACACTTTTTAGATCAAAGCATTCGTTAATACAAAGTTGTACAAGTAGCTGGTCATATTTCTCTATTACATCTTCTTTCTTCCAAAGTAACTCTTTTACATATAATCGATCAAACTTCACACTTTCTCGATTACAATCCGTTAAAATCCGGGTCATTTCGTTTAATTCTCGATATAATTCGGAAATATTTCTACTTAAACTAAGCAGTTTATCTACGCCGTTTTCATATAACATATTCATTCCACCCCCGCATTTTCTTTTTCTTATTATAGCAAGAAAATTCTAAAAATAGTTTCTTTCTTCTGAAATATTAGGAAACTAATTTCAATTGCTTTACAATGAAACTAGTTAATGCGAGAGGAGAAAGAAAATTGGAGCACAAATTATATTACACTGACGCTTATAAGCAAGACTTTACTACTAAAATTATAAAGCAAGATTATGATAAAGACGGTAACTTATACGTTGTTTTGAATGAAACAGCATTTTATCCGACAGGTGGCGGACAACCATATGATACTGGTACATTAAATGATATCAATGTAATCAATGTAGAAGAGATAAACGGAGAAATTCGTCATTACATTGCAGAACAATTACATACAGAAGACATAGAAGGTAAAATCAATTGGGAGCGCCGTTTTGATCATATGCAGCAACATGCGGCTCAGCACATTTTATCTGCTGCCTTTTGGGACCATTTTAACATGCCTACAATTGGATTCCATCTTGGTAAAGAAACAGTAACAATTGATTTAGAAACAGAAAATCTTCATGCAGAAACGGTTGAAAAAGCAATACAAATTGCAAACAAAATTGTTTTTCAAAACCATCCAATCCGCATCCAGTGGATGAACTTAGAAGAAGCGAAAACGTTGCCCCTTCGTAAAGAACCGACTATGACAGAAAATATACGCGTTGTTATGATCGAAAACTTTGATTATAACGGCTGTGGCGGAACACACCCGAAACGTACTGGTGAAGTAGGTCCTATTCAAGTTCTTAGCTGGGAACGCAATAAAGGTGGCATACGACTAACGTTTATCGCTGGCTGGCGCACACTTAAATTAATAGGGCAGCAACAACAAATTATGAAGAATGTTTCCAAACAATTAAACAGTAGCGAAACTGATATTCCAACAAAAGTGGCGCAACTGCTTACTTCTCAAAAAGAAAACGAAAAAGCAATACAAACAATGAATGAAAAATTATTATTTGCAGAGGCAAATGAACTACTTCAACACCCTACGGAAATACATGCCGGCATACTTATTTCTAAAGTATTTACAAATCGTTCTATGCAAGAAATCGCAAAGCTTTCCGCTATTATTACAGAACAACAAGAGCATGCAATTACGTATTTCGTCATCGAAAATGATGACAAACTACAATGTATTCTCGCTTGCGGAAAATCAGTATCACTCGATATGAATGCTCTTTTAAAAGACGCTCTTCCTACAATCGAAGGAAAAGGTGGCGGAAATAAGAAGAGTGCTCGCGGTGGCGGGAAAGCAATTATGAGCGGAGATGAATTTTTAAATCAGCTTGTTTCTTCTTTACAGTCAGCAGTTTAAAACATGTTATGAAGGATAGCGAACGGCTATCCTTCCCCTATATTTACAGACCTATATTTTGTTTCAAACCTTGATAACTCCCTGCATTTACAAAACCTTCACTTATAAGATTGATAAAAGTTTCCGAAAAACCATAATGACTTAAATCTTTAATCGGCACCATTTGCACATCATGAATTGGATTATGATCAAACTCGTTAGAAGGTAGCATAATTTCACCTTCAATCCTTTTAAGCAAAAACGTTATATGTAATAAAGACGGGCGAGCATCTGGTTTATCACAAACATAGAGTAGCTTCTGAATGTTAACTTCTAACCCTGTCTCTTCTCTCATTTCTCGAATCATTGCTTCCTCTAACGTTTCGCCATTCTCTGCTCTTCCTCCAGGTAAAGACCAATTTTGATTAGCCACTTTTTGCTTTACTAGCAATACCTTTTCATCTTCAATTAAAATTCCTGTAACACGAACTTGCATTACATTTTCCATATGCAATCTCCTCTTCCCATTATATTTACAAATTAACCCTTCCATAAAAAGAACATATGTTTTATAATTGAAGAAAATTATGGAAGAAAGTAGTTGTTACATTCATGCGTCCACCTTTAACAAAGTCTATATCAATTGAAGATTTCCAAAACTATTATTGGCTAAAAGCAGAACTCCAAACATTTTGTCGTGAGAATGGGTTGCCAGCTAGTGGCTCTAAGATCGAAATAACCGATTGTATCTCACATTATTTAACTACTGGTAAAATATTAAAAAACAGCTCTGTTCAAAAGGTGAGTAAAGCTTCCCTATCCTATAAAGACCTTTCTCTTCAAACGATTATTACTAACAATCACCGCTGTAGCGAAGATGTTCGTGCTTTTTTCAAAGAAAAAATCGGAACAAACTTCAGCTTTACAGTAGCTCTTCAAAAACTTTTCAAAGAGAATGTTGGAAAAACATATGAAGACGCGATAGCTTTTTGGCATGAAGAAAACGAACGAAAAAAAGACCCTACATACAAAACAACTATCGGTGCACAATTTGAATACAATCGCTTTACTCGTGACTTTTTCGAAGATCCAAATAATAAAGGGAAAGCAAAAGCTGATGCGATTGCTGCTTGGAACGAAATGAAAGCGAAGCCTGGTAGTAATGTTTATGTTCCTCAAAAAGTAGAAAACTAGTTACCTCGCTAGTCTTCTATTTTCTCAAATAATAGCGCCATCCCTATCCCGCCTCCAATTCCTAATGTAGCAATTCCATATTTCATAGACTCTCTTTGAGCCTGATAAAACAAACGTGTTACCAGCATAGCACCAGATGCACCGTACGGATGACCGAGCGCAATTGCTCCACCATTTACATTTACTTTTTCGTACGGAATTTGTAACTCTTTTGCGCAAGCAATAACTTTTGAGGCGAATGCTTCATTTATTTCAAAATAATCGATGTCCTCTACTTTTACATTCATTTCGTTTAATAATTTGTTCACCGCAAATATCGGACCAGTCCCTGGAAGCTTGGGATCCACTCCCACTACAGCACTACGAACGAAACGAAGTACAGGCTTGTATCCTAATTTTCGGGCTTGCCCCTCTTCCATTACAAGAACGGCACATGCTCCATCATTTACACCACATGAATTCCCCGCCGTTACTGTACCATTTTGTAAAAATGCAGGTTTTGTTCTTTTAATCATTCGTTCATAATTCATTTCTAGCTTTATAGATTCATCTAATACTCCATTAAAAGACAATATTTCATCATATATAAATCCTTTTTCTAATGCTTGCAGTGTTCGTCTGTAACTGAGGCAAGCATACTCGTCTTGCATTTCTCTCGTGATGTTATAACGTTCTGCAACATATTCAGCCGCTACTCCCATGTCAGGATCACCAATTGTTTCAGGTGAAAATCGTGCTCTTTTTTGAAAAGGTGACGTACTTGTACTCTCTACTCCCCCGGCGATATAACACTTACCTGCCCCGCCTTGAATGAGATGACACGCAGTTCGAATTGCTTCTAAACCAGCACCACATTGCCGATCAATCGTTACACCAGGAATATGATAGCCAAGTCCCGCCTCTAAAGCAGATAGTCTCGCAACATTCCCTCCTGGCCCAACAACATTACCTAATATGACATCATCTATTTCCCTCTCAATCCCTTTACTTAAAAACGTAAGAAGCGGCGTTGTTAATTGCTGAACTTCATACTCTTTTAACATCCCATTCTTCTTACCAATAGGTGTTCTTTTCGCCTCTACAATGACTGCTCTATTCATATATTTTCTCCCGGTTTTCAATCATACTTTTTGCTTCCATACGAGCGATTTTCCCACTATTTGTATAAGGTATTCCATCTACAAAATGCCATTCTTTCGGTATTTTAAAAGAGGATAATCTCTGTAAGCAAAAACTCTTTAATTGTTGTTTCGTAGCACTTCCTTTTACGATCGCGACGGGCTTTTCACCCCAGTAACTATCTTTCACACCAATTACAACTATTTCATCAACAGCTGGGTGTTCATGTAATACACTTTCTATTTCTTCTGGATAAATATTGATTCCTCCAAATAAAATCATATTCTTCTCTCTACCAACAATATATATAAAGCCTTCTTCATCTTCATAGCCTACATCTCGCACTGTCATCCAACCTTCTGCATTCAACTCCCGTGTTAAAACCCCATCTATTATGTATCCCATAAAAAACTGATCACTTTTCACATAAACAGTTCCTATTTCACCTTTTTGTACTTCTTCGCCTGCTTCATTACATATTCGAACTTGCACATTATGACAAGGTTTTCCTACTGAATTTGGCCTTCTTTCGCTTTCTGCATCGACTAGTGCTGTTACAAAACTTAACTCTGATGCACCATAAAATTCATATCTTTTCGCATAAGGAAATATATTCTTTATTTTTTCTTTCGCTTCAGCTTCCCATTTCGCTCCTGACGAAATAATTTTCACTTTATTTTCTATTAATCTACTTTCTTTATATAAAGATTCAAGCATTGTCGGAACTGTATACATAACTGATATATTTTCAGTTTCTAACTTATCTAATACTTGATTTGGAAAGAACTTTCTCATAATGTGCACTGTTTGTCCTACATATAATGCACTTATTGCCCCGTATAAGAAAAGAGAATGAACGAGCGTCCCAGCTATTAAAATTGAATCCTCCCTTTTCATATGAAAGTCATGTACATTACAATCAAAACTATGAACCCACGATTGCTGTGCACGTAAAAATGCTTTTGCTGTTCCTGTTGATCCTGATGTAAATCCCATATAAAAAGGAGCATGTTGTACACTTTCTACAGTGGAATATGTAGGAAGATATTTCTCTATCATTCTTTTCCACTCATCAATTTCAATTACTCTTCCTTCTTCATCCAATAGATCATTCACCTTATATCGTTCTGTCACAATCATATCCGGATTACTAATTTCAATTCTTTCTCTGAGCTCATCTTGTTTCCACTTTATATCTAACGGAACACAAACCCACCCGGCCATAGCGGCACCAGAAAATAGTTGTAAAAACTCTATATGATTTTCTAATAGGATTGCTATCGTTTTATTCTTCGATTTTTTTTCATTTAACCAGCTTGCTACTTTACAAACTGATTCAAACCACTCTTTATATGTTAAAACTCTATCATTTTCCTTTATCGCTATTTTATTTGGTTGTAAAGAGGCATGCTTTTTATATTCTTTTGTAATCCCCATATGAGACGTCCTTTCTTTACAATAATAATAAAAAGAAACACGCAATTAACGTGTTTCTTCCCTTTATCATCCCGCATTTGTATATTTTCCATTCTTTAAAGCGGGCGTAATAATATGTTTCAATGAACGATGTAATTTTGTTACGAGAACTGCCGCAATAATTGCTTTTATACAATCCCCTGGTAAAAACACAGCACTCACTTTCATTGTCTCCCATACAGAAACATCCATTAAGAACGCTTGTACAGTAATACCAAATACATAAACTACGAAAATACCACCAATTATATTAATACATAATACTTTTATAATAGAAACTTCACGTAAACGCTCAATTAAATAACCAATAACAAACGCCCCAATGATGTAACCAAGTAAATATCCTGCACTTGGTCCAACAAATACACCAGGGCCACCGCGTCCACCAGCAAGCAATGGTGCTCCAACTCCTACAATAAGTAAGAAAATAAGCTGACTTAACGCACCTAGACGTGATCCTAACAACCCACCCGCAAGCATAACACCGAGTGATTGCAATGTAATTGGAACTGGTGTAATAGAAAGAGCAATCGGAGGTATTAACCCTAACACTCCCATAATAGAACTAAATAAAGCGACAAAAACTAAGTTTTTTGTATTCATATTTGCTTCTCCTATTTGTAAACTTAAAATTTATTTTAGGTAACATATCACAAAAATCATATTATCTTTCCATTCTTCTTTTGTCAACCATTAATGTATTAGAGTTTACAAATAGAAGTTCACTTATTTCTCTCTATGCAAATGCTCCAGTTCTTTCCGAAGCGCCTGTTTTAAAAACTTCCCAACAGATGTTTTCGGTATTTCTTCCATAAAGACAATATCGTCTGGCAACCACCACTTCGCAAACTGTGGTTTTAAAAACTCATATATTTCTTCTTTTGTAACCGTACTATTTTTCTTTTGAACAACGCAGGCAATTGGTCGCTCTTGCCACTGAGGGTGAGGAACTGCAACGACAGCCGCTTCAAATATAGCATCATGTGCCATTAAAGCATTTTCAAGATCGACCGAAGAAATCCATTCTCCCCCGCTTTTAATAACATCCTTCGTACGGTCAACAATTTTCACGCAACCTTCCTCATCCACTGTGACAACATCACCAGTATATAACCATCCATCGCGAAAACCTTCGACAGTACGATCATCGTTATAATAGCTTTCAGCGATCCAAGGTGCTCGTAAACATAGTTCTCCCATCTCCGTACCGTCCCACTTCACTTCACCATTTGTACCGACTACTTTCATCTCTACACCAGGGACAAGATACCCTTGCTTTGATCTAATTTCTAATTGCTCTTCATACGATAATTCTGTTTCATAACTTTTTAAACGTGCAAGTGTTACGAGTGGGCTTGTTTCGGTCATACCATATGCATGGATGAAAGGAACATTGTGTTTCTGTTCAAATGCTTTAATAACACTTTTCGGTGCGGCTGCACCACCACATAGTATTCTCGTCATACTAGATAAATCATAACTATTATTTTCTAACTCTTGTAATACACCAAGCCAAATTGTCGGCACACCGGCAGCTAACGTCACTTTTTCAGATTGGATCATTTCTAATAAAATTTTCGGCGTAAACATCGGTCCTGGAAGAACTTGTTTTGATCCAAACCAAGTAGCAGCGAAAGGAAGTCCCCAAGCATTCACATGGAACATCGGTACAATTGCCATCGCCGCGTCACTTTCCGATAAAGCAGCTGTATCCGCTAAACCGAGTGCCATGCAATGCAGTACAGTACTACGATGCGTATATACAACACCTTTCGGATTTCCTGTAGTCGCTGACGTATAACACATACCAGCTGGTGTATTTTCATCAATATCTTTTACAAATTGGAAATTGGGATCGCCTTCTTCTAATAGCTTTTCATAATGATATACAGGCTTCAGCGTAGTGTTTGGGAGTTCATCTTTATCAGTCATAATAATGTAAGCTTGTACAGTTGATAATTGTGATTGAATATTTTCAACAAGCGGTACGAGATCTTCATCTATAAGTAGAATTCGGTCTTCTGCGTGCTGAATAATGTATGAAATATGTTGAGGAGATAAACGAATATTAATTGTGTGTAAAACGGAAGCAATACCAGGAATAGCAAAATACGCCTCCACATGTCGATGATGATTCCACGCTAACGTTCCTACACGTTCGCCTTCCTTAATCCCAAGCTTTTTTAACGCACTAGAAAGTCTTCTCGTCCTTTCTCCTAGCTGCTTATACGTTAATGTCGTAATGGTATCATGTGTACGAGAAACAATTTCTTTCTTTGAGAATAACTTTTCTGCTCTTTCCATCATAGAACTAATTGTTAGCGGTACATTCATCATCATATTGGTTACATCCCCCTTTAAAGCGTTTTCATTTTTTCGTTTATTATAACAGACTTCCGCAAATGATTACGACATTTTTCTGTATTTTCTGAATTATTTCTTTGGAAATAATTCAGAACGATAAACTATCTACCTTTTTTCTTACTTTCTTTTTCAGTTTAAAAATAAAACGATTACTGTATTCCTTATTTTCTACTAAAATTCGATATATCTCCCATACTCCTAACACACGAACAAAAAGATAAACTCCGATTTGTTGTTATCAAAATAAAAAAACTCCTTGATTCATTTAAAGGAGTTTTTCAATGTAAGATATTTCATTGATTCATATATCCTTCTCTAGATATACAATATCTTTTTGTATCGCGATTCTTACCTTTAATAAACATATCCTTCTGAATTGTATATTTGTACTCCATATTCAAACGTTTCATTAATTTTTCAGATGCTTCATTTTCTGAATCACATCCCGCTTCAATACTATTAAGATGCAACTCATGAAAACCATAGTAGAAAAAAGCTAATGCAGCCTCCGTGGCTAATCCTCTTCCCCAATATTTTCGAGATAAGGCGTATGCAATTTCTGCTGTATGTGTGACCAAATCATATTTTATAAATCCACACGTACCTATAAGTTTTTTCTCCTCTTTTAATACAATTCCAAGAGGTGCTACTTGCCCTTCATTATATTGCCCCACAATCTCTTCTACATAGTTATATGTGTCACATAACGATCGATGAGCATCCCATACAGTAAAAGTTGTCATCTCTTTATCTGTAGCATACTCATATATATGTAAACTATCACTCATATTCATTTTCCTTAACATAAGTCGTTTCGTATACAACGTTGGATATGACCATTTCTCAATGATCATAACGGCTTCTGCTTAAACTTTTCATAATGTCGTACTTTTAATAGAAGGATATTCCCGCAATCTGTACAAATATAAGCATCCACCGGTGAAGATGTGAACATCGTTTCCTTTTTCCGTATTTGTGCATATCCGACAAACTCACCTTCTCCTATGTTTTGAGAACCACAATTAGAGCATGTCTGCACGGTTTTTTGTTTCATGAGAGCACCACCTTTAATCTGTTTCCACTCCCTTCGACAGCTCACTTCCATTTCCCTTCCAAAAAACCTCTTATTCTCTCACATTTCAACAGGAATCTCAAAACAAAAATCGTATATGTACTATGAAATATATTTATTAACGGAGGAATTTTATGACTACTGTTATGACACTCGATATAGCAACAGAAATTGAAAATGCAGAAATTGATATGCTCTCTTCTAGATTAGAGAGACTACAAACAATAAACGGAAACCCAATGCAAGTGCAAATGAAAAAATTCGGTAGCGCCACTGCCTTTTCATCAAAAATAATTGCTGGTCCAGCTTTTAATACGGTAAAAGGTATTACAAATGCAGATGCGATTGATGCAATCATTTCTTATTATGAATCACTACAAATCCCTTGTCGTTTTGAAATTACCCCAGCACAAGGTACAACTGAATTATTTCAATACTTATCTCAAAAAGGGTTTTATCAATCTAGCTTCCATACTGCTTTGTATAGTATACCGAGAGAGGGTTCATCACTTCTTCCTTCTAATATTACAATACGAAAACTAAAAGAAAATGAGTTTGATATTTTTGCAGACATTTATGTACGTGGATTTAATATGCCATCCTTTACAAAAGATAGTGTGCGCCAAAATAATGAAATTCTTTACAATGAACCAGGGTGGCATTTTTTCATAGCTGAAGTTCAAAATATCCCTGCTGGTATTGGTGTCCTGTATATAAATAAGGGTGTCGCATCATTAGCTGCTTCTGCTACTTTGCCAGAATTTCAGCGTAAAGGCTGTCATACTGCATTAATTCAAAAACGAATTAAGAAAGCTATTGAATCCAATTGTACTTTAATAGTTGGACAAGCAAGGTTCGGTAGCGGCAGTCAAAATAACATGGAACGTGCTCACATGAAAATCGCTTATACAAAATCAATATGGACCGCAAAAGACATATTATAATTTACTTTATTTCTCCTTCCGTTACATTTTTAAACATTTTATGACAATTCCTTTTCTATCCTATTAATCATTTGAATATTCAAACTAGATTTGTTACGCTATTACTAGATACATCATTCAACTTGCAATATGAAAAGAGAATTCTAATCAAACTACAAGGAGGAGAAATGTATGACTAAACATGATCATGGTTTAAAAGAAAAAGTAGAAGGTGCCATTGATAAGGTAAAAGGTGAAGTAAAAGAAGTTGTTGGGAAAGTAACTGACAATAAAAAATTACAAGCTGAAGGAAAATGGGATAAGGTGAAAGGCACTGCTAAAGATACAGTTGGTAATGTGAAAGAAAAAGTACATGAATATAAGGAACATAAGAAAGAAAAATAAAAAAGAGCCCATCGGCTCTTTTTTTATTTCCCTTCATTTTTCTCTAACACGTATAAATCTTCTTCCATATTCGTTAATTTCTCACTTACAAGCTTTCTTGCATCTCCAATTGCTTGATTGTATGCAAATGGTCCAACTAATTTAATCATTTCTTCTATTAAACGCTCTGCTTGGAAACGCCCAATTTCATCTAGATCTTCTTCCATGAAAAATTGCTGAATTTGCGCTACAAGCTCTTCTTTTTTATCATTTGGTATTTTTATATTCATCATCGTTGTTACTCCTCTATATTTAAGATAATATCTTCCTTAACTCTACCATAGAAAAACGATTACCAGGACAGCTTTTTGTAACTCCTTCTAACTCCCTATGACCTAGTATATTTTCTTTCTTTATAGCAAATTGCTTCATAAACATTTTGCATAAAGAATATAATGCATTCACTTGCGGGGGAGTGGGATCGTATTTATCGAAATTTCCCGTCATACATATTCCAATTGTATGACAGTTATGGTCTTTCGCGTGCGCTCCAATATGTAAACCTCGCCCTTCCACTACAGTTCCATCCTTTTCGATAAAATAGTTGTAACCAATTCCGCTCCACCCCCTTACAGTTTGATGAAATTCATGCGTTTTATACACGTCCCATCCATCTTCAGCTGTATGGTGAATAATCAGTTTGTTTACTTTTTCTAAAGGAACTAATTCATCTTGAAATGTTAGATTGACACGTTTAATTTCCATTTGAACTGCCTCCTCTTAAAAATCAATCATAATAATCGTTTTATCATCTGGCCTTATTCTCTTTTCCGCTTCTAGCTCTTCAATAATTGCTATATATTCGTTTATACTATTCTTTCTTATATATGCAACAGTTTGTTCTAATGACCAATCTGGGTGAAATAACCCGTCTGAACAAATAAAAATCCCACTCACTTCATCTGTATGTAATTCACCATGTTGTAAATAATGTATCGCTTCTTTCATTCCATTTGCAACTGAATAACCATTTGGCATATTTGCAAGATAACGATTGTATTTTAACTGTTCTCGAACATCTTGAAAAACATATTCTTCTGGTACAGATAACCCTTTTTTACGATCTTCTTCCCTCTTCTTTTTTGCTCTTTTACTAATTCCTTCAACTGTGTCTTTCGTTAATACTTGCATCGTTCCATTTTGAAAAGTTGCGACAATCATACAGTCCCCAAGCTGCGCATATTCAATTTTCTCACCAACTATTTGGACTGCCGCGATACATGTGCACCACAAATGCTCTTTTTTTCTCGTGTCTACTTCATATTCTAACATTTTGCTTTGCAATACTTCATTTGCTTTGGCAACTGCAAATTGTAAACTATGATTCTCTCGTAATGCAGTAAAATAACTTGCAAATAAATGCGAAGCGATGTATGCTCCATTATGTCCCTTTTCATCACGAAACGGGACAAGTGGTGTTGCACCGTCACATACACCATAAATCTTTTTTTCTTTATTACAAAAATAAGAATCCTCACATTCTTGCTTCAACGGGCTTTTCTGTTGATATGTTTTTATCTTCACAACTGTATCCCCTTTCAAATGATAAAATACTCAAATTCTTTTGATTAATCTAATTTACCTAAATAAACTGTTTTTACCCAAAACTTTCAATATCATATATAATCTTGAAATAATATGAATTTTTCAGTGAAGGACGGGAAAGAAATGGTCAGATTCCTTGGTGTTATTATCGGTTCTATTATTATTGCGGTTGCCTTTAATCTTTTCCTTATCCCCCACAAAATTTTAAGTAGTGGAATTGGCGGAATTGCTATTATTTTAGGGATTGTAACCCCTGTAAACACAGGCATTATTAACTTTGTATTAAACTTACCTATCCTTATTTTAGGGTACATAGGTCTTGGAAAAAAAGTAATTTTTAACACAGTTGTCTCTGTAGTTGTATTATCTGTTGCATTATACTACGTTCCAGTAAAAGTCGTAGCAACAGATCCATTGTTATCTTCTATCTTCGGAGGTGTAATCGCCGGAGCTGGTATTGGTCTTGTTTTTAACTGTAATGGATCCACTGGTGGATTTGATATTATCGGTATGCTTTTATCCCGCAAGCGAGACATTAAACTTGGCGGATTCCTTATTATTTTAAATGCAGTCGTTGTAATAATCGCAGGATTCTTCTTCACCTGGGATGTTGCACTTACAAGCTTACTTTCAATTTATGTAACTGGTAAAGTAATTGATGCTGTTCATACAAAACATCGTAAAGTTACACTTATGATTGTAACAAATGAAGCAGAAAAAATGAAAAAACAACTTCTTTCAACTGTTGTACGTGGAATAACGTTACTTGATGGCGAAGGTGCTTATTCAAGCGAGAAAAAGCGTGTACTTATGACCGTCGTTTCTCGTGAAGAATTAGCAAGTATGAAACTAACAATTTCTGAAATCGACCCGAATGCATTCGTTAATATTACAGAAACTGTAGAAGTGTTAGGACTTTTCAGAAGAAGTTAAAGACTAGGTGGGAATCCACCTAGTCTTTATTTTGCATAAATTCAATTCGGTTTCCAAATGGATCTGACACGTAAAATCGAATTACATCTGGCCTTGCATAATCATCAATCACTTTAACACCTTGCTCTATAAGTGTTTGCTTAAATTCATTAATTTCATTCACATAAAAAGCTGGATGAGCCTTTTTAGCTGGTGTAAAGTTCCGCTCGACACCAATATGGATTTCTTGATTTCCGCATTTAAACCAACATCCACCTCGTTTTTTCAACTCTTCTGGCTTTGGAATTTCTTCCATACCAATCGTATTCCCATAAAAATCACGCGCCTCTTCTTCACACCCTACAGGTGCAGCTACTTGCACGTGATCAATCCCTTGAATATAATTTTTCATTTTCTCTCCCCCTCCTCTACCCTAATGTTATACGGAAAACAACCGTCTGTAACTTACAAAAGGTTTATAAAACAATATAAGCTCCCCTTATTACCATCCTGCATTCACCTTGCAAAAAATAAAAAAAACAAAATTTATTCTATAACTTCCATTTTTTATAGAAATACACATTACATCTATATTATAGTTATGAATAGACAAATCTTTTTAGATGCTATTTGTACGGAGGAACTATTATGAGTCGTAAAAAATATTCACCAACTCAAAAAAAACGTCATCCGAACATTTCTAGACGTTTGCGAAACCATATACAAGATCGTTCATTAACAGAAATGTACGCATCTCTGTTCGAACACAATCCTGATAGTATTATTTCATTAAATTTAGAAGGAGTTATTCTACATATAAATCCTTCTGCCGAAAGAATATTAGGTTACACTTCTTTAGAATTAGAACAGAAAAATATTACCTCTATTTTAGAAGCCCATATTTCTGAGCAAGTATTACAAAATATAAAGAATACTGAAGCGGATAATCAACAAGAGTATATCTTATCTATTTATCATAAAAATGGATTCTTATTAGATGTTGTGACAAAACTAGTTCCTATTTTTGTTCAAAATCGTCTTACTGGCGTATATGCTATTATGAAGCCGCTTGAAAAATCAGAAAGAATTGAGAATATACTAAAAGAAAGTGAGAAGAGATTGCGTACATTAGTAAACTCCATGCCTGCGTTTGTTATTTTTAAAGATCATGAAGGGCGCTGGCTTGAGGCAAATGACTACGCACTTTCTTGCTTCAATTTCCATCATGTACCTTACCACGGGAAAAAAGATAGCGAACTCATTCAATATAATGAAGCATACCGAGAAGCTTTTTTACATTGTGAAGAAATTGATGAACTAGCATGGCAACAAAGACAAATTCTTCATGGCGAGGAATTTATTATACATAGAGATGATTTCGATCTAATCTTAAGTATATCAAAAGTCCCGCTTTATCATCCTGACGGTTCTCGCAAAGGTCTTATCGTGATGGGGAGAGATGTTACTGAGCTAAAAGAAACTGAAAAGTTATTACGAAAATCTGAGAAGCTCGCAGTAGTCGGACAACTGACAGCTGGAATTGCCCATGAAATTCGAAATCCACTCACTTCTCTAAAAGGTTTTCTAACGTTGCTCCTCCCTGAAATAAATGAGGAGCAAAAATGGTATATCGATGTTATGTTAAGTGAGATTTCACAAATGGAATCCATCACGAGTCAATTTATGGCGATGTCTAAGCCACAAGTATTATCTATCCAAACTTGTAACATACAAACTTTAATTGAAGAGGTAGTTACATTTATTTTACCGACTGCAATTATGCATAGCGTTCATATCATCATGGATCATTTTGATTACGTATATGATATTCAATGTGACGGTAACCAATTAAAACAAGTTTTTATAAACATATTAAAAAATGCGATAGAAGCGATGCCAAATGGCGGAAATATTTTCATCCAAACAAAACCATTAGAGGATAATTTCATCTTAATACGAATTATCGATGAAGGTTGTGGCATTCCAGAAGATCGTATCTCCCGTCTAGGCGAACCTTTTTATAGTTTAAAAGAAAAAGGCACAGGACTAGGATTAATGATGTGTTACAAAATAATTGAAGAACATCATGGTAAATTACACATTTCAAGCGAATTAAATAAAGGTACGATTGTTGATATTGAGCTACCACTTTCTTCATCTCATCTTGCAATCCAGTCTTAAATAAAAAAGAAGCATCTGCTAATCGTTAGCAGATGCTTCTTTTTTTAAAATGCTTTGTCATACCACTCTTTTGCTTTTTCTACTTCACCCATCGTTAATTGATGCCCTCGATTTTCCCAATGCATTGTTACATTCGCATTTGCATTTTCTAATAGTACCTTCAATTCCTCTGACTCTGCTGATGAACAAATTGGGTCATTTGTCCCAGCAGCAATAAACACAGATTTCCCTGCTAAATTTGCTAATTGCATTCCTCTTCTAGGTACCATTGGGTGATGAAGCACAGCACCTTTCAATGCATTTTCGTAATGAAATAATAAGCTTGCTGCGATATTTGCCCCATTCGAATAACCGATAGCTACAATGTTATTTCTATCGAATTTATATTCTTTAGCCGCTTCATCTAAAAATTCATTTAATTCCTTCGTACGGAAAATTAAATCCTCTTCATCAAAAATGCCCTCTGCTAATCGGCGGAAAAAACGCGGCATCCCATTCTCTAACACATTTCCCCTAACGCTTAATACCGACGCTTCCGAATCAACTATTTCTGCAAGTGGTAGTAAATCTAATTCATTACCACCTGTGCCATGAAGTAATAACAGCACTGGTTTTGACGTATCTTTTCCTTTTTGAAAAACATGTTTCATCATAATCCTTTTCCCCCTTCAATCACTTTAATCTAAATTTCTCACTTCAAATGGTAAAAGCGTTTGTTCAATCTGTTTTCTATGTTGTTCATATTGTTCCGGTAACTTTAATTCCTCTCCCATCGTCTCTAACGATTCATCATGAGCGAAACCAGGAGGATCTGTTGCAATTTCAAATAAGATTTCACCATGTTCTCTAAAATAAATCGCGTTAAAATAATTTCGATCTTGTACAGGAGTTACGTGATATCCAAAACGCGACACATGCTCTTTCCAGTCTAGCTGATCAGCATCGTCACTCGCTCTCCAAGCTATATGATGAACTGTACCAACGCCCATTTGGCCACGACCGATTGTTGATAATTTCAAATCAATAATATTTCCAATGTCAGCAGAAGAACGGAATCGAACAAATTCGCCCTCTTCTCCAATTTTTTCAAGACCCATAATATGTTCTAACAATTCAGCTGTTTTTTGAGGCTGTGCAGATAAAAGAACAGCACCTCCAAACCCTTTAATTGCTACTTCTGGTGTAACTTCTCCAAAACTCCAATTGTTTAATTCGCCTGCTTCTCTTTCAACTAATTCTATATGCAAACCATGCGGATCATCAAATTCTAAATACTGCTCTCCAAAACGAGTCATTTTTGTATACGAAACATCGAATTTTTCTAATCTATTTTCCCAAAACTCCATTGTACCTTTTGGTACAACGTAAGACGTAATTCCTACTTGACCGTCCCCAATAATACCTTGACGAGCACCTGCCCATGGGAAAAACGTAATAATTGTTCCAGGCTTTCCTCCTTCATTTCCAAAATAAAGATGGTACGTACCTGGATCATCAAAATTCACTGTTTGTTTCACTAAACGTAACCCTAATACACCAGCATAAAAGTCTACATTTTCTTGTGGATTCCCTACAATCGCTGTAATGTGATGGATTCCCATTGTTTTCTTTTCCATTTCTTCCACTCCTTTTTTATTTCATTATAAAAATTCTTTTACATTTAAATTCATTATTCATTTTGTCCATGCTGCAAAGTAAAATCCGTTATAACAATTTTATCTCGAATTCGAGATATTAATTACAAAAATACATATTGGTGTCTAACCTATCAAATTATCTTGAACTCAAGATAATTTACAAAAAATATTCGTTCGATTTATAACCATAATATTTCTTCATTATGCATGTTATTTATCTCGAACTCGAGATTTATTATAAGTTACTTATTTTTTATTGTCAATAAGTCCTTACTTTCATTTTACATGTAAAAAGAGTAAACGCTATTCATCGTTTACTCTTTTTGCAAATCATTTCTTTTCTTCTTCCAGTACTGCTTCCATCTCATTAAATTCACGATGAACTGCCTTAACGGGTTCTTTCGTTAATAAACTTACAATGATAACAGTTAATAAACTACAGAAGAATCCAGGTACCATTTCATACATAGTCGCTTTTAAACTTAGAATTTGTACCCAAGTGATAACAACTAATGCACCGACAATCATCCCAGCAAGAACGCCCCATTTGTTCGTTCTCTTCCAATATAAACTTAATAAAATTGCTGGTCCAAATGCTGATCCAAATCCTGCCCAAGCATATCCAACAAGCGTTAAAATTGTATCACTCGGATGATACGCTAAAACAACTGCAATCATCGCTACAACTAATACCGACAGCCTACCGATAAATACAAGTTCTTTATCACTTGCATTACGACGGAAAAATGTTTTATAGAAATCTTCCGTTACTGCACTTGAAATAACAAGTAATTGTGAGGAAATACTACTCATAATCGAAGCCAAAATAGCTGATAATAAAAATCCTGTAATATACGGATGGAATAAAATATTTGAGAATGTTACAAAGACCATTTCTGGGTCTTGTAATGTCGCATTATTTTTAGCATAATAGGCGATACCAATTAGACCAGTAAGCATTGCACCTATAATTGAAATCGTCATCCAACCGATACCGATTCTACGAGAAGTTTTTAAATCTTTAATAGAGGTAATTGCCATAAAGCGGACAATAATATGTGGTTGACCAAAATATCCAAGGCCCCATGCTAAAAATGAAATAATACCAAGTATTGTGGTCCCTTTAAACATATCTAAATGCGATGCATCGACTTGCTTAATCGTATTAAATGTTTCTGTTACACCACCGACATCCGTAAAAGCAACAATTGGCACTAGTACAAGCGCAATAAACATAATACAACCTTGCACAAAGTCCGTCCAACTTACGGCTAGAAAGCCACCAAATAGTGTATACGCAACAACGACACCTACTGTTACAAATAAACCAATTTTATAATCAAGGTTAAAAGAATTTTCAAACAAACGTCCACCTGAAACTAAACCAGCCGACGCATAAAATGTGAAAAATACTAAAATGACGATAGCGGAGACAAAACGAAGTATTTTCGTACGATCTTTAAACCGATTCTCTAAAAAGTCTGGAATCGTAATTGAATCATTTGCCACTTCTGTATACGTTCGTAAACGCGGGGCAATGATTAAATAGTTTGCATACGCACCTATTAATAAACCTATCGCAATCCATACACTTGATAATCCTGTTGCATACATCGCACCAGGTAATCCCATTAACATCCAGCCACTCATGTCAGAAGCACCAGCTGATAAAGCTGTAACTGCTGGACCAAGTCCCCTCCCGCCTAACATATAATCTGATAAATCGGATGTCTTCTTATAAGACCAATATCCGATATACAACATACCTGCCATATAAACAGCAAGCGAAACCATAATTTCAATCTTCACCAAATCTCTCCCTTAGTCCATAAGCCATTCAAAATTTCGAAAAATGACTTTTTCTATTTTCTTGTTTTCGCTTATGGTTCCCTACCTTAACAAACATTTTTTGTTCTTTCAAGTGAACGAGCACTTTTCATTACATGTGAAAACCTTTATAAGCGCCTTTATCCCAGTGGATTACCCTGTTTTCAAAAGAAATTAAAGTAAAAATATTCAGATAATTAAACACCTTATTTTTTAATAAAAATAAGCCATACAAATGTATGACTTTTAATCTATTAAACATAGCTTACTATTTACTAGTAGGAAACAATTCTGAGAGAGGAACTACCCGCCCCATCTCGTCTTTAAATACAATATGCTCTCTCTTTAAATGACGCGGGCTCTTCACTCCCACCGCTGCCGCTAATGAAAATAAACTATATCTCATACTAATAATATAATTCATGACTCGCCACTTCTTCTCATACGGATCTAACGCTTTTTGATAATGCGGATTCGTCGTGGCTACACCAGATGGACATTGGCCAGAATTACATTGAAGGGCCATAATACAGCCGCTTGCCATCATAAATCCGCGGGCTGAACTTACAGCATCTGCCCCAATCGCTAAAGCAATCGCTACTTTATCTGGTGTGATTAATTTACCCGATGCAAATACTTTAAACTTGTTACGAACACCATAATGGTTTGCTGTATCAATAAATGTAAGTAATGCTGGAATAAGCGGCAGTCCCATACAATCTGCCATCGATTTATACGTTGCCCCTGACCCGCCTTCTGAACCGTCTATTGTAATAAAATCTGGATAAATGTTTAGTTCTTTCATTGTTTTTATTAAATCTTCCAAAGGCTTCTGCTGACCAATTACAATTTTCATTCCAACTGGTTTACCGCCGCTTTCTTGCAACTGTTGAATAAAATAAAGTGTATCCGCTGCATTCTTTAAAAATGAAAATCGATTCGGTGAATTAATCGTCTCTCCCTTTCGGACGTTGCGAACAAACGCAATTTTCTCATTTACTTTTTGCCCCTCTAAATGACCACCACGTATTTTAGCACCTTGCCCAAATTTCAATTCGAATGCTCTAATATTACTTTCTTTCACTTTCTCCATGAATTTTCCCATTGAAAAATTACCGTCTTCATCACGGTATCCAAATAACCCTGGACCAATTTGCGCAACGATATTCGCTCCTGTATGTAAATGTTCTGGAATAACGCCACCTTCACCCGTATTAATCCACGATCCGCCTGCCATTTTTGCTCCAAGACCACTCGCTAAAATATAATTTTCTCCAATCGCACCATAAGAAGTCGCAGATGCACCAAACATGCCATGTAGCTTCCACGGATATTTACGGTTCTCACCGACTATAATTGCATCATCTTCTTCGTACAGCCAAAGATTCGTTGTATCCGCTGTCAATTTTTCTCTTCTTGAAAATAACCCTTCTTTATTAATCACGTACTTTTTACCTTCTCGCTCTTGCGTGAGATTCACACTTAATTCCTCCGTTAATATCGGAAATAATGTATTAGCAATATAATATCCAGAAGCTTCAAAATCTCGTTTTGATCCAAAACCAAGTATTTCAGAGCGATATTTCGCTAAAAACATAACACTTTGAAAATCATAACGTGAGAAAGGCTTTCCATCCGTATCATGATCAAACCAGTATTGTCGAAATTCAGGCCCTATCTTTTCCAGTAAGTAGCGCATTCTTCCTAAGTACGGATGTAATTTTAAAATAGAATGATGTGTTCGTTTTTTTATAAAAAATGTAATGATAAAAAAGACGATTAAAAGCAACATTAAAAATAGTAATATACTAATAATAACGAGTAGCGTTTCACTCATCCCGCTTCCCCCTATGAAATTCCATAATAAAAGGAGAACACTAGATGTGTTCTCCTTTTATCTTTATTCATACTAACGTAGCAAGATGCTCTTTCGCGTCATATTCAACTAAACTTTCAGCGTGTTTAATTCGATGAACAAAGTCTGGATTAGCAATTAACGGTCTTCCGAATGCCGCTACATCAATCGTTCCTTCTTGCAACGCTTCTTCGGCCTCTTTCGGATTTAAATTACCAACCCCAACAATCGTACCATCCCAATATTTTCTTACTAGTTGATGAAAATTCTTTCCGTCAGCAATCTCTTGGGTATAATTCATCGTTGAAGGATGGATCATCGTTAACCCAACCTCTTTAAACATATTTATGAACGTTTCAATTGCAAACTCAGGGTTTTCCCACATATAAGTAGGATTATCACCTTTGAAAGCAGAGAAACGAAGAAGTGTTTTATTAGCTCCAACAGCTTCTATTACAGCCGCCGTTACTTCTTTCATAAACGTTAACCTTTGTTTTAAATCACCCCCATATTTATCTGTTCGCTTATTCGCAAACTCATACGTAAATTGATCGATTAAATATCCGTGTGCACCGTGAATTTCTACTCCATCAAATCCAGCTTCGATTGCATTTTTCGCAGCTTGTGCGTATTGACCGATCACTTCTTGTATTTCTTCTAACGTCATTGCTTCTGGCGTATCAAACGGTTTACGAAAGCGTGGAACATTTCCCTCTGCAGCGATAGCCGACGGTGCTTGTGGCATTTGACCACCAATTATTTCATGATGACTCATACGCCCAACATGCCATATTTGAGCAATAATCGTCCCGCCTTCTTTATGTACTGCCTCTGTAACAGGTTTCCAAGAATCGATTTGTTCTTGTGTATAAATACCTGGTACTCCTGGGTTTCCTTTTGCTCTCGGACTAATGACAATTCCTTCTGTAATAATTAGTCCAATTCCATCCGCAGCACGTTTTCTGTAGTACTCCACTACATCCGCACCAACTACTCCAGTCTCATTATCTGCAAAGCATCTTGTCATCGGTGCCATCGCTATACGATTACGAAGAGACCAAGCTCCAACTTGAATTGGATCAAACAACTTTGTTTCTTCAACGTTTTCAAAAAATCCCCCAGCATTTACATTTGTTCCTTCATAAATACTCGCTGCTTTATTACTTGAACTTGTCATTTTTCTTCCCCCTAAAAAATCTTACTATAATCGCATCATACTTACTTTTAGATAGTAACGTCAATTTTTACGACTTTACAATAAAAAATTCGAATATCCAAAAAATAAAATGCTATAAATAATATTAAAAAGGTTTCCTTAGGAGGAAACCTTTTTTGTTGACCATATATGGCTGTCAATTCGTTTATCTCTTTAATAAAAAAACACCTTATCAATAGAAGTGAAAATGGTTCAGTATTCTTCTAAAAATAATAACTTATATACCTAAAACAATGAAAGCCCTACCTCTCTTTCATCCTTACGGCTCCTCGTCCGTGCCAGTGTGAATCAGGATTGCAAAAATCAAGTAACTATTTTATCGAAGTATTCAATTAAACTTCGAACATTCATAAATGAAATTAAAAAATAAAAATGGATTTGATTGTAGTAATAACAATAGAGGTAATGCTCTAAAAGTGGTTTGAAAGAGTTGAATGTCTTTGAAATGATAAATTTTCTATAATTATGTTCCCAAAAAATTCAAGATCTTTTTTGGGATATAATACATTATTTGTAATGAACCTTAACAAAAGCTTTTTATCTGATTTTCTGTGATACCTTCAATTAATCCCAGTTCACTAATCAAAAATTCATATGCGTTATCTAACATCTTCTTTTCGCTTGCATTAAGTGCTTTTTCTTTCTGTATACGCATTAAATCACGCACAACTTCAGCACCTTCTTGCATTTTACCCGTCT
This sequence comes from Bacillus sp. BF2-3, assembly GCF_008368795.1. Classification (NCBI taxonomy): domain Bacteria; kingdom Bacillati; phylum Bacillota; class Bacilli; order Caryophanales; family Bacillaceae; genus Bacillus; species Bacillus sp. BF2-3. Next base: position 49,347 of record NZ_QOSA01000031.1, on the reverse strand, counting down.
TTATTTTATCAGTGTTCAATTTATACCTTTGTTTCCACGTAAGTAATCTATCTGATTCCCCATGTTGAAAAATATCCATTATGTGTGCTAATGCGGTTATATCCGTAACTGGACGTATATTCGAATTCAATATTCTCCCTGCTGGAATCATTAGTTCCATATTACTAGCTGACATTTTTATAACATAATACTGTTGTTTTTCTCCTGAGATTTCCTTCTCTTCTATGGCTTTAATTATACCTGCTCCCTGCATTGGATAAACAATGTTATCGCCAATTTGAAACAAATAATCCACCTCCATATATGGTAACCTTCTCAAGCTTAACACACTTTTAGTTTTTTAGCAAAATTTTTATTTTATCATAAAATTATTTTACACGTCAATACTTCAGAAGCAAGAAATTAAATTTACACAATACACTATAAAAACCGCAATTCCATTAACAGTTCCACACACATTCATTCTCTTTTAATACAAAAACACATCACTACATTTAAGTAGTGATGTGTTTTTGATAAGACATAAATAAAGATCTACTTTTCCGTCTATATGCTAACCTGCTTACTAACCGTTTCCCTCGCTAAAAGAAAACTCATAATCACTTGCGCTGCTACTCTACTCGTCATATCTCTGAAATCAAGAGTTGGATCAATCTCTACTATATCCATCCCTTGAACGAGCGGTTCTTTACCAAGGAATTCAATCGCATCTAGTAAAGTCGTACTATCCATTCCACCAGGCCCAATTGCTGGACAACCTGGTGCAAACGCTTGGTCTAGCACATCCATATCAAGAGAAATATAAATAGAAGTCACACCTTGATTTCTTAATAATTCAATACTTTCCGTGATAATATCTTTTATTTCTCGCTCTCTTACGTCTTTCATTGTATACACTGTTACACCATGCTCTATTGCATATTCATGGTACGCACGTGCATTAGAAAAATTACGAATTCCAATTTGAACAAGTTGTTTCCCTGTAATGACATCATTTTCTAGTAAACTACGGAATGGTGTACCATTTGACGGGCCTCCATCATCTAAATTACGTAAATCATGATGAGCATCAAATTGAATAATTCCGACCTTTCCTTTACTGTTTGCAAAACCTGTTATACTCGGAAAACTAATCGAGTGGTCACCACCAAGAACAATTGGTATCATGTTCGGGTTTACTTTCGTTACATGACCAACTGTTTTCGCAATTCGTTTATGACTTTCTTTTATATCCGTCACATGCATCGTAATATCGCCGCAATCATATAAGACACTTTCTTTCATATCGTGTTTTTCTGTAATTGCATATGTACTATATGCATCTAACATCGCACGAATTGTCTTTGGAGCAAAACTCGCTCCTGAATGACTAATAGATGGTTTAGAAAGGGGTGCTCCAATTAAGGCAGCACCGAATATTTCTACACCTTCCTCCCAATCTTTAATCATCTCACTCCATTTTGTCACTTCACGATCAATAAACTTTGCGTTTTTCTTTAAATAGTGGCCGTGCTCCACGATTGTTCACCTCTTGTATATGCAATATTACCATTCTTCCATACTGTATTCACATGACTTACGCCGTAATGATACGGTACGTAAGCATAATTGTAAGCATCCCATAAAACTAAATCTGCCTTACGACCAACTCTAATTTTCCCAGCTACATCACCACGGTTAATGGCATATGATGAGTTAACCGTTACGGCATTCCAAACTTCTTCTGGTGTCATTTTCAATTTTAGCATCGCAATGCTCATAATAAGCTGAATATTTTCAGTTGGACAGCTACCTGGGTTAAAGTCTGTAGCTAACGCAACTGCAACACCTTCATCAATCATTTTACGACCGCGAGCAAAGCTTTCTTTATTTAAATAGAAAGTTGTTCCTGGTAATAATGTTGCTACTGTATTCGAGTTTGCAAGCATTTCAATCCCTTTATCAGAAGCGCCAACTAGATGGTCTGCTGATGCTGCACCGATTTCTGCCGCTGCTTCCGCACCACCAAGAGGGTCGATTTCATCTGCATGAATTTTCACATCAAAGCCAAGCTCTTTCGCTTTTAATAAAAATTCTTTTGATTCTTCTACTGAGAACACACCTGTTTCACAGAAAATATCAACGAATTCCACCAATTGTTTCTCTTTCATTTCTGGTAATAGGTCTAACATCCATTGTAAAAATTCTTTCGATCTACCTTTATATTCTTTCGGAACTGCATGAGCACCTAAAAATGTGGAAACTAAATCGATCGGATGCTCTTTTTGTAATTGTGCAGTTGCCTCTAATTGTTTCCATTCCGTCTCATCATCTAATCCGTAACCACTCTTCGCTTCTACAGTTGTAACGCCGAAAGATAACATACGGTCTAAATGGAATTTCGCTTTTTGAACAAGTTCTTCTTTCGATGCTTGTTTCGTTGCATTTACAGTTGAAAGAATACCTCCGCCTTGTTCTAAAATTTCTAAGTACGGAACTCCTTGTAATTTTAGCGCAATTTCATTTTCACGAGATCCACCAAATACAAGATGGGTATGCGGATCAACAAGACCAGGAGAAACCATTTTCCCCCCGCAATCAATAACTTCTTTCGCTTGTAATCCTTTCGCTTCTTCCGCTGTTCCAACGAAAGTGATTACACCATTTTCAATTCCAACCGCACCGTTTTCGATAACAGGAAGCGTGTTCATCGCTTCTCGTCTTAACAAGCCATCTTCTTGATCCATTGTTAGTAATTGACCGATATTGATTAGTAAAGTGTCCAGCATGTTTTCTCCTCCTTATTTCATCATTGGAATGTTAACGCCTTTTTCTTTCGCAGTTTCCACAGCTAAGTCATACCCTGCATCAACGTGACGAACAACACCCATACCAGGGTCAGAAGTTAATACGCGCTCAATACGTTTTGCTGCTGCTTCTGTTCCATCTGCAACGATAACCATTCCCGCATGAAGTGAATAACCCATACCAACGCCACCACCGTGGTGAACAGATACCCAGCTTGCACCGTTTACACTATTAATTAATGCATTTAAAATTGGCCAGTCAGCTACTGCATCACTACCATCTTTCATCGCTTCTGTTTCACGGTTTGGAGATGCTACTGATCCACAATCTAAATGGTCACGACCGATAACGATTGGTGCTGATAATTCACCATTTGCAACCATTTCATTAATGATGCGACCAAATTTCGCACGCTCACCGTAACCTAACCAACAAATACGTGATGGAAGTCCTTGGAACTCAACTTGTTGACGTGCCATACGAATCCAGTTACATAAATGTTCATTATCAGCGAACTCACGTAAAATTACTTCGTCTGTTTTATAAATATCTTCTGGATCACCAGAAAGCGCTACCCAGCGGAATGGCCCTTTTCCTTCACAGAATAATGGACGAATAAATGCTGGAACGAATCCTGGGAAATCGAAAGCATTTTTCAAACCTTCATCGAAAGCAACTTGGCGAATGTTATTTCCATAATCAAATGTAATTGCGCCTTTTTCTTGCATCGCAAGCATCGCTTCCACATGTTTTGTCATACTTTCTTTTGATAATTGTACGTAACGTTCTGGATCTTCTTCACGAAGTTTCGCTGCTTCTTCTAATGTGTAACCTACTGGAATATAACCGTTTAATGGATCATGAGCAGATGTTTGATCTGTAACTAAATCTGGCGTAATATTACGCTTCACTAGTTCTGGTAAAATCTCTGCCGCATTTCCTAACAAACCAATTGAAATTGGTTCTCTCTTCTCTTTATACTCGTTCGCAACAGTTAATGCTTCTTCTAATGATTCTGTATACATGTCACAATATCTCTTTTCAATACGACGATCAATGCTGCGCTTATCAACATCAATAGCAATAACAACACCGCCGTTCATCGTTACAGCAAGAGGTTGTGCACCACCCATACCACCTAAACCAGCAGTAAGTGTTAATGTACCTTTTAATGAACCGTCGAAATGTTGACGAGCTGCTTCACCAAATGTTTCATATGTTCCTTGTAGAATCCCTTGTGTTCCAATGTAAATCCAGCTACCAGCTGTCATTTGTCCGTACATCATAAGACCTTTTTTCTCTAGTTCTCGGAAGTGATCCCAGTTTGCCCATTTTGGTACTAAGTTTGAGTTCGCTAACAGAACGCGAGGTGCATCTTCATGTGATTTAAAAATGGCAACTGGTTTTCCTGATTGAACAAGTAACGTTTCATCGCTTTCTAACGTTTTTAATGAATCTACAATCGCCTGATAGCTTTCCCAGTTACGAGCTGCACGGCCAATTCCGCCATACACAACTAATTCTTCTGGTTTTTCAGCAACTTCCGGATCTAAATTGTTCATTAACATACGAAGTGCAGCTTCTTGCACCCACCCTTTCGTTTGTAACTCTGTACCTCTTGGCGCGCGAATTGTTTGTTGTACTTTTTCCATTTCAATCTCTCCCTTTTCTCGTTTTATAGTGCTGCGTTTACATCCAATCTTTCTTTTATCGAATAATTCGTTTTTAACCAATGTGCAATATTTTCAATATCCGTTGAGAAGATGCGATCATTTGTAATAGATGGTACTTGCTGACGCCCTTGATGGTAGAAGCTCTTCGTCACTGTACTCATGTTTTCAATCCCGCGATATTCTGCCGCTTGCATCGCACAAATCATTTCAATTGAAAGAACACGTCTTACATTTTGAATAATTTGATGTGCATGACGTGAAGCGATTGTTCCCATACTTACGTGATCTTCTTGGTTAGCTGATGACGGGATTGAATCAACACTCGCCGGATGTGCTAACGTTTTATTTTCAGAAACTAGTGACGCTGCAGCATATTGCATAATCATTGCACCAGACTGAAGTCCTGGTTCTGGACTTAAAAATGGCGGTAAATCGTTTAACTGCGGATTTACTAAACGCTCAATACGACGCTCTGAAATGTTTGCAAGTTCCGCCATTCCTACTTTTAAGAAGTCCATCGCAAATGCAATCGGTTGACCATGGAAATTACCACCTGAAATTACTTTTTCCCCGCCATCAAAGATTAGCGGATTATCTGTTGCGGCATTCATTTCAATTTCTAATTTTTCTTTCACATAATTCAAAACTTGCCAAGAAGCACCGTGTACTTGCGGGATACAACGAAGTGAATAGGCATCCTGTACACGTAGTTCTCCTTGTTTTGTTGTTAACTTACTATCATGAAGAATGTCACGAATTCTGCTTGCTACATCCACTTGCTCTTTATAGCCACGTGCTTTATGAACATTTTCATCAAATGCATCAATAATGCCTTGTAACCCTTCAATTGTCATCGAAGCAATTAGTTCAGCTTGATATGCCGTTGCTTCTGCTTCTATATAAGAAAGAACTCCTTGTGCTGTCATCGCCTGCGTACCATTAATTAACGCAAGACCTTCTTTCGCTTCAAGTTCAATTGGCTCAAGCCCTTCTTCTGTAAGAGCAACCATTGCATGAACGCGTTTCCCCTTATAGAACACTTCACCTTCGCCTAATAATACGAGCGCAAGATGAGATAAAGGTGCTAAATCTCCACTTGCACCAAGTGAACCTTGTTGCGGAACGACTGGATGAATTTTACGATTTACAAACTCAAGAAGCATATTTACAACAAGCGGCCTTACGCCTGATACTCCTTTAAGCATCGTGTTCGCTCGTAAAATTAACATTCCGCGCGATACTTCTTCCGGGAATGGATCACCTATCCCACATGCATGTGACTGAATTAAATTATGTTGAAGTGCCTTTACATCATCTTTTTGGATAAGCACATCACTAAACTTTCCAAATCCAGTTGTAATACCGTAAACGACTTTTCCGTCCTCTACAATTTTCTCAACTACTTCGCGGCACTCCGCTACCTTTTGCATACTAGTTGGACAAGCTGTTACACCTTCTCCTTCCAGTAATAACCTCTTCATTTCTTCAACTGTCAATGTATGTCCTGTTAACGTAATCATCATTTTTCCTCCTTAAAAAGGCAAAAGGGGACCTTATCTTTTTAAGACAGACTTCTGTCCTAAAAAAGTAAGGCCCCCTTCTAACTAATAGACTATGGGCAAATCATATGTGATTAATTCCTAAACCAATCGCCTCATGCTCAGATCCTTTTACAGGTGCACCAATCGTTCCATATAATGCAACAGCAACCCATTCGCCTTCTTTTTTCCCGTCGTATGGTGTACCGCGCACAATCGCAAAACGAAGTCCTACTGTACGAAGAACGTCTGCTAACTGAATTTGACCTCTCGTCACTCCGTACAAAGCTTCCATAATTGCATGATAAAGTGCATGTGTTTCTCTGTAAACGTCTGTTTCAATAACTTGGTTGCTTTTAGCCGCTGTTTCCATTGCTGCGACAACCTTTTGCGAATTCATCGAACCCACTTTCCCCGTACAATACTTCCAACCTTTTGGAATGGATAATACAGGACTTTCATTCTCATCCGCAAGTGCCAACAGCATGGCCATACGACCAATTCGATGTGTTCCTTGAAGAAGCATGTGACTCTCTCATTTCTTTTGAATTATTTGAATATTACTTAATTTAAGAATATATGAAAACGGTTAAATCGTCAATAGTTTAAAATCATATTCAAACATTTTTTTCATCCCCCTAATTTTGTGTACACAAATGATTTACACAAAATTTCCAGACGTGCTATAGTCTCACTAACAGATGCAAAGGGGCGAAATTTCAGTGACAAAACGAAAAGATATTCATTTTCGAATTGAAGAGAAATTACTTGAAAGGTTTGAATCAGCACTCCATTACGAAGGTTTAAAGAAAACAGATGTATTAACACATGCAATCCAACAATTTTGCACAAAGGTGGAATGTGACAAAATGAATGATGTAAAACGTCAATATAACGTTAGCAACCATTTACAAACACGCATCGACACACATACACATTACGAAGAAAAACACGTAGATTTAGATAAGATCGTCATTGAACATTTACACCTTCAAGGGGATGAAAACATATTAGAGGTTGGGTGCGCTAGTGGAAAATTCCTTTCCCTTTTACAAACAAATGGTCATAAAGACCCATTAACCGGGTTTGATCAATCCGAAGCTATGCTTGCTGAAGCTGCTAAAATAAATAACTTAATAGAATGGAAACGAGGGGACGCTAGTAAACTTCCTTTCGAAACAAATTGTTATGACCTAATAATTGCAAGACATATGTTATACCATGTGAAAGATGTTGAAAAAACAATTCAAGGCTTTTATAAAGTCATTCGTTCTGGCGGAACACTTTTAGCTACAACAAATTCTAAAGTTTCATTACCTCGTATAGTTGAAATGTGTAACAACATGCTTGACGCATTTGATCTACCGAAAACATCACCAGCAGTCTCTCCATTTTGTTTAGAAAATGGTAAAGAGATAGTAGCATCTGCTTTTCCAACGGTTGAAGAAACAGTTATTCATAATGCGCTCGTTTTTCATCATGCTACCCCAATAGTAAACTATATTTCCAGCATGTTTCCATCGTTAAATATACCCGATAATATGTATCTTCAAGCCGAGATGAAAGAATGGCTAACAGAAGAAATCAACAAGGAATTATCGCTCCATAACGGTATATGGCGCGATCCAAAAACGTTAGTAATTTATCGGTGTAAAAAAGCTAGCATTTGCTAGCTTTTACACGTTTTCTCGTAAAAGTTTCTCCATTACTACATTGCCTTTACCACAATAAAAATCTGTATTATGTTCGTCTGCCACTCCAAAATAAGAGGCAATCGCTATTCCAAATGGTACAAATGCATGCCCTTGTGCTGTAATGATATTTGAGTGTTGCACAACTTCTTCATACACGAAATTTTCTACTGGAAAACAATCGAATTTTTGATAATCTATAGTCGCAGTATAAGAAATCCCTTTAAATAACCCTGCTTTTGCTAGCGCATACGGTCCAGCACAAATTGCCGCCACTAATTTTTCTTGTTCGTGAAATTGACGAATGACTGAAAAAAGAGATTTCGCATCTTTCAACTGTACTTCTTCTCCACCTGGAATAAGTACCCCCTCATACTCATCTACACGTACTTCACTTACTTCTATATGTGGTTGCACTTGCAAACCTGTTTCACTTATAATCAATTCTTTTGTTAAGCCCGCTGTAATGATTTCAAATTTATTTTTCAGCAATGCCGTCGCTACTGTTATTTCAAACTCCGCAAATGTTGGGTATACAAATAAAAGTATTTTTTTCATAGCCCTCTCTCCTTTAACCAGTCCATAAAATATACCTCTAAATCGTCAACTGTTAATCTATTTGTGTCCACATAAGTTACAGGAAATTGTTTATACCAGTCTTTTTCAGTTTCTGCTAATTTAAATTGCTCCTCAAATGTACTTCTGTTTCTTGTTCTATCATTATTTTTTCTATCATATACATTCTTTTTCGTAACATCTAAGTAAAAAATCACATCCGAACGGCATTCTCTTAATTTATATAATTCATCTTTCAATTCAGTTTCTATATCCCACTCTTCTCCTATACTCGTTGGATAAAAGAGTGTAAAAAACTCAATGTCTTCTGGTCCGCGATCAAAAATTACGACTGAATCTTTCACATTTTGAAACTCCTTTATTTTTGCTTCCATAAACATTTTTTGATTCATAATAAACCCTACTTTTGAATTCATATCTAAATTCAATTTTTTTCGCTTCTCTACAATTGGATATGGATTTTCATATATAACTCGAAACCCTCTCTTTTCTAACCTTTTTGCTAATGTTGTTTTTCCGCTAGCCATCGGCCCTTGCAGTGAAATTACGTATGTCACACCTCTCATTCCCTTACACTTTAGTACACCTATAATATACAGAATCTTGAAAACTCTCAACATTATATATATCATCTTGTTTCTTATTCTTATCTAACTTATAATGAAAAATAGAGATTATGACGGACGCATCAATAATGTAAGCTTGGAAATCCAAGCTTACATTATTTTTTGCTTTCCCTTTTCTAATAAAAAGAGTATACTAGATTAGAACGTATGTTCTTAATAATTACATACAGTAAGGAGATAGAACAATGGTATACGACACAAAAGCAATTTCTTGGAATGAATCTTTAAAACAACTTCAACGCCGCTATACAAACAAACAAGTTGACCGAAAAGAATTTGAGGATATTGAACTGATGGAATTCTTCCGCGATAACGACTACATTTCTTTACCTACACACATAAGCGGCCTATCAAAAACACGTTTTACTTCTTACTCTATTTTCACAACTGAAGATAAAGATCGTAAAGTTGGCACATTAATCATTGAATATGTAGAAGATGATAATAATAATTTACATGTGGAACAACTATACTTTGTTTAAATGATAACGCTTGGTCAAAATGACCAAGCGTTCTTGCTTTCTATGAATCTCACTGTATATAATATGAATAAAAGAAAACCGCTATCATTAAGGGGGGATATGCTTGCTCGAAGGATGGTTCAGTTGGTTCATTGTATTATGGACGGTTATTTTATTAGGGCTTATGTCTATCGGTGGATACTTTATGTTCAGAAAATTTTTAAAACGTTTACCAAAAGAAGACGGCATGTCCATTTTGGATTGGGAAGAACACTACATAAATAAAACGAGACATTTATGGGCTGACGAACAAAAACAATTGTTAGAAGAGCTTGTAAGTCCTGTTCCAGAACTATTTCGCGATGTTGCAAAATCAAAGATTGCTGGAAAAATCGGGGAACTTGCATTACAAGAAAATGCCTCTCAAATTACACAAGACTTAATTATTAAAGGATATATCATTGCCACACCAAAGCGTGATCATAAATTTTTAATTAAAAAACTACAAGAAAAAAAGATTGATTATTCTAACTATCGATCTTTACTCGCAAAGTAACTTCATATTATTTTCGATAAAAAAGACAGCGCCTTTGACGCTGTCTTTTTATTTGGTACATATACAGTTTTTAAGTTAGCTTCATATCTTTTTCATTATAAAAACCATCTTCTTTTTCCATTTCCTTTTGTAATTTCGTAAAGGAACGGTACATGGCAATTCTCCATGACACAATCATCGCGAACGCCAGTAAGAAGAACATGCCACTAAGTTGTCCTAAATCAAGAGATTGGCTTAAGTATGTTTTAAATACAATCCGCACGACAAGTAATCCAATTAATATAAAAACAAACGCTTTTGAACGCTTCAAATAAATCTCTTGTCCTCTAATTTCAAATTTAGATGTTTTAATAAGAAAAATAGAGAAAAACAAACCGACGCCAATTGCTTCTAACATTTCCGCTGGAGTTAATCGAAATTCAGGAAAAACATACATCAATGCTCCCGTGCTCATAAAAAATGGCGGAAGTATAATTTTTTTCAATGTTGCAGGTTTCTTAGCTGCTTTTAAACGAATAAACATCGCACCGACAGCCATACAAACAGCAACGATACTTGATAAAAGAACTATGTTCATATTTTCTCATCCTTTTTTGTGACTATATGCAAAATATACTTTCATTATATGCTTTTCCGTTAGTATTTCCAACATTTTCGCAGAATAATACTAAAAACCGGTAAAACCACCAAATAAACTTGAGAAATATACGATAATTTTCGTCATCCAGTTAAAGTATAGGAAGACCCCCATAACAATCATAATATATCCTCCGACTTTCATGAAGGCCATACTATTTCTTTTAATCCAAGACATTTTCGTAATAAAGAATGACAGTACGAAAAACGGGATAGCAAATCCAAGTATGTAAGCAATCATGTAAATCATTGCTGATTCTGGGTTTGTTGCTGCTAATCCAATTACCGACACTAGAATTGGTCCGGTACATGGCGTCCACCCTGCTGCAAAGGCTAATCCAATTAGTACTGATCCAAAATAGCCACTTGGACGATTTTTAAATGTAAATTTACGGTCTTGCATTAAAAATTTCGGCTTAAACACCCCGACAATAATTAAGCCGAACACGATGATAAATATACCACCTAACTGTCTGATTAAATCTTTATAGTCAGTAAAGATTCCCCCAATAAAACTTGTACCAAATCCAATTGCAATAAATATAATTGAAAATCCAAGTAAGAAAAACGCTGTATGTATCATACTTCTTTTGCGAAGCATTGCATTTTCTTCTTTCAATTCAGAAACCGACATACCTGTTATGTACGATAAAAATGCCGGATAAAGCGGTAAGCAACATGGGGAAATAAATGATAAGAACCCGGCGCCAAACGCTAAAAAAATACTAATATCTTGCATCATTCCACTCCTCTCCCTAAATATTGTAACAAAAACACATAAAAATACTATGAACAATTCGTGAAATCACTTTTACAACGTGGCAATAAGAAAAAAGTACTTCCTCACAGTTTCTAATAAAACGTTTTCATTTCCTTCTATTATATAGAAAAAACTCAAATGGATTATGAAACTCCTTTAATTGTCATTACCATAACAAAGGTAACATAGTTTCTCAAATAATTAGCACGTTACTAGTACGTCTATATACATATTGGTTTAAAAAATATTTTTTTCAAATGCCGGTTCTATACAATGCAAAGTTGATTTTATAATACTTCTACTATTAATAATTTCAAGATTATGCATAAATATCATACTTTTATTATTATTCTATAAAATGTCATACTTTTCTTTCATTTGACCCTTTATTTCTAATTTTGTATACTTCCCTCTAGTTATATATTTTCGATACGGAACAACTTCATATAGATGGGAGGAATTTTTCATGCTTCGTTATTCTCTTTTAGTTTTATTAGGAGCGTGTAGTTATGGAATTTTAGCTATTTTTGTTAAGCTTGCATATGCAGAAGGATTTTCACTTGGAGAGGTAATTGGCAGCCAATATTTGTTCGGTTGGATTATTTTGCTTGCTATTACACTTCTATTTTCTAGACATCGCGTTCCTTTAAAGCAAGCATTACTTTTATTCGTTGCAGGAACATCTGCAAGTTTTACCGGAATTTTTTATTATGCTTCATTAAAAACTGTACCAGCTTCTATTGCAATTATTCTTTTATTCCAATTTGTTTGGGTCGGAATTATCATTGAAGCAGTCGCAACAAAAACATTACCTTCAAGAGAAAAAGTTATTTCTGTTATTTTCTTACTTGTAGGGACATTTTTATCAAGTGGTTTACTTGAACAATCAGCAGGTGCTTTCGATACGACTGGGATCATTTTAGGTTTATTATCTGCTGTTACATTCGCAACATACATTTTCGTGAGCGGAAAAGTTGCTGTTGAAGTACCTTCATTACCGCGCGGTGTTCTCTTAATGACTGGTGCTTTAACTTTAGTCATGATTGTATTCCCACCAACATTTATTTTTAATGGTGCCATTTCTCAAGGTCTTTGGAAATACGGTTTAGGATTAGGAACATTTAGTATCGTAATTCCATCTATTGCCTTTACAATCGGTATTCCAAAAATCGGTTCTGGCTTAGCAACTATTCTTGGTGCAGCGGAACTACCAGTTACAACAATTATGTCCGTATTCGTTTTAAAAGAGGCTGTACTATCTTCACAATGGTTCGGTGTATCACTTATTTTAATCGGGATTGCAATCCCGCAAATTGCATACGCAATGCGTGGACGTTATCGTAAACATCATACGCATAAAAAAGTCGCAGCATAAAGCGAAACTTTAATTAGTTGAACCAATCGGACTGCCCATTAATACGGGATAAACGAGAGAGGATTTTCATTTGAGAATCCTCTCTTTTATTGTTGTATACTTATGATAAATATTTTGCTGAAGAAAGAAGGCATACTACATGGTATCTATTTCAAATCAACTAAAAGAAAAACTTATTTCCATCCGTCGACATTTACATGAGTATCCAGAACTATCATATGAAGAGTTCGAAACAACAAAAGCAATAAAAAATTGGTTAGAAGAAAAAAACATTACTATCATTGACTCCAATTTAGAAACAGGAATTATCGCTGAAGTGTCTGGTAATAAAAACGGGCCAATTGTAGCAGTTCGTGCTGATATTGATGCCCTTCCTATTCAAGAAGAAACACATTTGTCCTATGCATCTAAAGTACGAGGAAAAATGCATGCTTGTGGACACGATTTTCATACAGCTGCCATTTTAGGTACTGCTTTCTTATTAAAAGAAAGAGAATCTTCCCTAAATGGAACGGTTCGCTTCATATTCCAACCAGCTGAAGAAAGTAGTAATGGCGCTTGCAAAGTTATTGATGCTGGACATTTACGTAATGTGCAAGCGATTTTCGGCATGCATAATAAACCTGATTTACCAGTAGGTACAATTGGCATTAAAGATGGTCCACTGATGGCTGGAGTTGATCGATTTGAAATTGAAATTCACGGAGTTGGTACACACGCGGCTGTACCAGATGCTGGCGTAGATCCTATTGTCGCATCCTCTCAAATTGTGATGGCACTGCAAACAATTGTAAGCCGAAATATAAGTTCATCTCATAATGCGGTTGTTAGTGTTACAAATATTCACGCAGGAAATACGTGGAACGTAATTCCTGAAAAAGCTACGTTAGAAGGAACGATTCGCACGTTCCAAGCTGAAACACGTGAAAAGATTCCAGCACTCATGGAGCGTATTATTAAAGGTGTATCTGATGCATTAGGTGTAAAAACGAAATTCCGTTTTTATTCAGGTCCTCCTGCTGTTCACAACGATAAAGCTCTTTCAGACTTATCTACTCAAGTTGCCACAAAGATGAATCTTAATATCATCTCGCCTAGTCTATCAATGGCTGGAGAAGATTTCTCATTTTACCAACAGGAAATACCAGGTTCATTCGTCTTTATGGGAACGAGCGGTACACATGAATGGCATCATCCTGCTTTTACAATTAATGAAGAGGCACTGCCTATAAGTGCAGAATACTTTGCTTTACTAGCCGAAAGAGCACTTAAACAATTCTCATAAAAAAAGCCGTTCAAAGTGCATCTCAGCACCCTGAACGGCTTTTCTTATTAAGTTAAATCACGTTTTAAAAACACAGTATATGAAATACATAAAAATACGAACAAATAAAGTAGCAACATACATGATGCAAACGGGAATGTTACTCCATCAATAAAACTTCCGTTCTTTGAAATACTATATAAATCTGTGTTTGCTGGCAATAAATATTTCGCCCAGTTATATCTAGTGGCTGCTAATAACGCAATATTGCCTGATAAAGCAAGGAATAGTGAAATACCAATTGCACCTCCACTAGATCTCGTTAACACAGAAATCATAAATGCAAACGATGCGTACACAACCGTTGGTAACCACGATAAAACATAATATTTACTTGCTTCTACAAAAATGTTTTGTTTTATTATATTTCCATCTTGGAAAATAAACTCACTCCATGCAGGCTGTTGGAATTTATAAATAACAAGTCCACATAAAGCGGAGAAGATCATATTAAATATAAATAATAAAGCTGCAAATATAACGATTGCTAAAAATTTTGCTGTTAAAATTTTAAAGCGACTCGCTGGTCGTATCGTTAAAAATTTATATGTTCCCCAGCTATATTCATTCGCAAAAATTGTACTTGCATACACGAGGATAAATGGGAGCAAAATTGGAAATACGATAAAACCTGTATCTCTCATGAAAGAAAGTGGAGAACTGCTTGCCGGTGCTGTATCCGTATCTAAATGCTTCATCTTAAGCTGGTATTCTTTTACAAGCTCATCCCCTGATTTTTCTGCTAAAATAGCTTCTTTTTTCATGCCAAGCTTTTTCTCAATTTCTACAGTTCGTTCTGTATAATCTACTTTCCATCCTTTTGTTTCCGGTTCAAAATACTTTACCGTAACCCATCCTAATCCGATTATTAATACTGCAATAACTGCAAATGGAATAATCGTTCGCTTCCGCTTAAATATTTTATACAGTTCGTTATATACTAAATTAAACAATATCTTTTCCCCCTGTTAATTCTAAAAATTGCTCTTCTAACGTTTTTCTTTCTTCATATACACGATACACTTGAATATTTTTCTCAAGCAATGTACGAATAACATTTGGGATTTCTTCATCTTTTACATTAATAAGTAATTCATTATCTTTTACTAAAACATCATGCCCTAATATTTCTGCTGCTTTATTCGCATCATCTACACGTATACGGATCGTCTCCATCTCTTCGCTTTGGCTATGCTGAATATTTTGCGTAGCCACATATTCCCCGTGCTGAATAATGATAACTCTGTCACACATTAATTCAACTTCTGAAAGTAAGTGACTTGATACAAGTACAGCTTTTCCTTGTTCATGTGCAATTTTTTTTATGTACATTCTCATTTCATGTATTCCACTAGGGTCTAATCCATTTGTCGGTTCATCTAGTATCAACACGTCTGGATCGTGAATAAGTGCCTGAGCGATTCCTAAACGTTGTCTCATGCCGAGTGAATACGCTTTTACTTTGCGATCAATTACTTGTCCCATCCCTAACAATTTCACTACTTCATCGATACGTTCTTCGGTCACATTACCATTCATTCGTCCGAAATATGTTAAATTTTCATAGCCGCTCAAAAAAGGATAAAATTCAGGTGTCTCAATTACCGCTCCAATTTTCGCAGCTGTTTTTTCGAATTGCTGTTTCACAGATTGACCATCAATCCATACTTCACCTTCTGTCATACGGATCATACCAACCATCATTCTCATTAAAGTCGTTTTTCCAGCACCGTTTGGTCCGAGTAAACCGACAACCTCGCCTTTTTTCACTTCAAAACTAATATTTTGTACAAGTGTCTTTGATCCGATTCGCTTCGTTAACCGATCGACTTTTACAATTGATTGTTCATTTGTCATTCTATACAACCTTTCCTTCCCATTCTTTGTCAGGTCTTTTCACTGTAACATGATTATTTTTATGTGTAAAATGGAAAAAGGCATGATTTCTCATGCCTTTTTCTTGAAATGCAACGAATTTTTATCTTGTAAACTTTGAACAAATCGAAAACATTGCACCATCGATAATAGAAGGATAACAATCATAATTATACTCACTACTACTATTGCATATATTGTAATCGGTGCACTATTTATCCCTTGTATTCCTGCTATTCTTATAAAGATAATCGTAAATAATTTTAAAAATAACATCCCATTAACTAATCCAAAAACAAACGCTGCTCCATAAATGAATAATTGCTCCTGACATAATAAACATAGTACTTCTTTTCTTTTTATATTTTCTGCTACATAAGATGTAAACTCCTCTCTCCTCACTAGCAAAAGGGAGTACATCATTTTATATGTAGTAAAAATACATATGAAAATTAGTACAATAAACAGTGTGTAAAAATACATTTGAAATACAAATGCATCCCCTACTTTCAAAATAGCTCCTTCATTAAATTGTAACGATATCATAAAAAACAAAATCATAATACTCATAGCAATCCACATAAATTGCTTCATCCTTTTGGTAGCAAATGTTCTAATATTTTTTCTCGCTAACCGACATAAAGACATAAAATTCTTCCCCTACCTTATTACATACGCATTCTATACTACTAGTGTATAAAAATATGACATTTTAAACATCGCACTACAATCGGAATTTCTTCTAAGTCTTTAGTCCTAGAAAACGAAATGATAAAAAATCACATTTAGAATATAATTGTAAAAAGGAGGAGATTGCATGCGTATAAAATTACTATCAATCTTGTTTTTATTATTACTCACAAGTTGTAGCAAAATAAAAAACAATGAAGTTGCCATTGTTGAGCCATACAAATTAACAAAAGAGCAAGCTTCTATTTTACAAATGACTCCTTTTCAAGAAGGAAATAGCATGTTTTATAACGTTACGCTTAAAAATGATAAAGATGAAATAAATGCTACAATTGATTATTATAACAATGGTAAAAAAACAAAAGAAATTGCTAATATAGCTACCTCACATTTTTCAAAAAAGAAAGTAACGCTTTCTTTTTTACCACCACATTTCCAATTCGATAAAGATATACAAGAAAAAAGGCAGTGGTATATGAATATTGAAGGTGCTTCAACGCTTGTTCATGAAGAAGCACCACCAAGCGTAAATAGCTCCGCAACTACTACAATCCAATCTATAAAAAATTTAAAATACAATCAAAAAACAATTTTAGCTGCTGTAATCCAAACAAGTAAAGAAACTGTAAGCGTCCCTACAATTGACGAAGACAAAGGTATTGATTTACTCTTAAAAGAAAATGAACACGTTTATCTATTTAGTATCGAGCTAAAAAAAGAACAATAAAGCGGAAATGCAACTTAAGTTGCATTTCCGCTTTATTGTTTAACAAGGTGTACTTTTATAAATCTGAATTAACTTCATTTTCTGTTACTACTATTACTCATCTTCTACTTCTATTCTTTTCTTCTCTCTTGCAATTTTTAAAAACTCTAGCAACTCTGGATTACTATTCATTTTTTTGTAAGCCACTGACATTTCTGCCACAAAATTAGAATCATATAATTCTTTATATACAACTTCTGTTTTATATAACTTATTTGCCGATACGGGTATTACTGTAATTCCAATCCCTGCCGCTACAAGCCCCATAACTGTTTGATACTCTGTTGCTTCTTGTACAATACGTGGACTAAATCCAACTTCTCTGCAAAGAGATAAAATTGTATCATACAAAGCTGGCCATACTGGTCTCGTAATAAATACAAACGGCTCATCTCGTAAATCTTCTATATGTATTTCATCTTTCTCTGCAAGTGGATGTGCCTTTGGTAAACATAAGGTACAAGATAACCTTTGAATTGGCTCTAATTCTAATAATTGTGTTGGAATTGGTGGACGTAAAAAGCCAATATCAATACGGTTATCATGAAGTGCATGAACTTGATCTGGTGTTGACAATTCATGTAATGCAACAGACACTCTCGGAAATTTCTTTCTATATTCCCTAACAATTGATGGTAAAATATCATATATCGCCGCACCTACAAAACCAATTGAAAGTGATCCTACTTCTCCCCTTTGCGCACTTTGTGCAACTTCTACTGCTTTTTCAATTTGTTCAAACGCTTTTTTTACTTCTTTTAAAAACATTTCTCCTGCTTCTGTTAGTTCAACCTTTCTTTTCGTTCTTGAAAATAATGTAACTCCCATTTCTTTTTCTAATTGCTGTATTTGTTGACTAAGTGGTGGTTGTGTCATTTGTAAACGAGCAGCTGCCCGTCCAAAGTGTAACTCTTCTGCCACAACAACAAAATATTGCAAATGCCGTAATTCCATTTTTGGACACCCTTTTCACTTTCGATTAATATGTCTAATATATTAATAACATATAATTTATATATTAGACAAATATTTTGAATGAACGTATAGTAGAAATTGTTAATTCTTTTTTACAATTTTTATGTAAAAAAAGAAAGAGGTGGTTACTGTATGAAATGGTGGAAGTTAAGCGGACAAATTTTGTTACTATTTTGTTTCGCTTGGACAGGTGAATGGATTGCAAAACAGGCACACCTCCCAGTTCCAGGAAGTATAATCGGTATTTTTTTATTATTAATTTCGTTAAAATTTAACCTAGTTAAGAAAGAATGGATACAGGACGGAGCAGATTTTTTATTAAAAGAACTTATTTTATTTTTCATCCCTTCTGCAGTCGCTGTCATACGTTACAGAGATACACTAACACAATATGGAATCGATCTCATTTTAATTATTATGATTAGCACTCTTTGCGTTACCTTAGTTACAGGACTTTTAACAGAATTGCTACTAAAGCGGAAAGGATCAACGCAATGATCGGATTTCTTTGTTTACTATTAACACTATTCACATATTGGATATCAAAAAAAATGTATCAACGTTGGAATTGGAGTCTACTTTCTCCTCTTCTCGTCTGTCCCATTATTTTAATTGCTTTATTGCTCGGATTAGATACACCTTATGAAACATATGAATCTGGTGGTCACTGGTTAACTGAATTATTAAAGCCCGCAACAGTTGCTTTTGCATGGCCAATCTATAAATATTTTGATTTGTTAAAGAAACATGGAATGGCTATCTTACTTAATGTCATTGTCGGTTCGTTTTTATCAGTCATTACTTCAGCACTACTAGCAAATTATTTTCAAATTGATTCATCACTAGAACATAGTTTAGCGCCACATATCGTAACAACACCAATCGCAATGGCTATTTCAGAAATGATTGGTGGTATGTCACAATTAACTGCTGTATTTGTCGTTTTAACTGCCTTAACAGGAGCATTGCTCGGTCCTTCTCTCATACGCATTTGCCGCATTAAAACAGCAATCGCAAAAGGTATTATGTTAGGAACGAGCGCAAATGGAACCGGTACATCAAAAGCATTCGAAATCGGTCCTGTGGAAGGAACAATTGCAAGTTTATCCATGCTTTTAACAGCAGGCGCTAGTTTAGTTATCGTTCCGCTTTTCTTGTCTTGGATACATTAAAGAAGCAAGTATTTACATACTTGCTTCTTTATCTATATATTGGCACAGCAATTCATAATCCTCTGGAAAAGCTAAACACAATTGTTCAATTTCATGTATCCCTTTCCAAGCAATTTCATGTATTAACTCATCAGGATCTTGGATTTTCATATTACCGCCTATTTGTTTAACAAAATAATAATGGACATACACTGGAACACCGTATGTAATACCCTCTTTTTCATATATTTTATTTACCACTTCCACATTGTAACCTGTTTCTTCCCAAACTTCCCTGATACAACATTCTTCTAGTGTCTCTCCCTTTTCAAGTCCTCCACTTGGGACAGACCATCTTTTTTCTTCTCCCTCTTTGCCCTGCAGTACCATTAAAACTTCATTTCTTTCATTTACACATACCGCTGCACTACCTATCCATCTCTCCATAAACATCCCTCCCCTACTAAAATTCGCCCTCTTTTTTATTTTCCCCTTGAAAAAAAGAGGAAAATAATAAAACAATGACGAAAAATTATATCAACTTCATAGACAATCCTTTTTTAGAAATTAAAACTGGAAGGATGAAAATATGATTTCTAATTATGTTGTGGAATGTGTCTTTTGTGAAGAAAATCGAAAGGCTCGCCAAGCTATTGTCACAGTTCCCGCGACTACTCAGCTACTAGCCATTGAAAAAGTGCGTGCGGAATGCAAACGTCGCTTTGGAAAAACTGTATTATTACAAACAGAAATTAAAGAAAAAATTGTTTTTGAACAAAAAGAAAGCCGACCATAAATTGGTCAGCTTTCTTATCCGATCATATTTTCACATGAAGATTAGGGGCATCCTCTTTAAGGATCGGGATTTTCCCATTATGTACGTTCCATAATGGTCATCGAACAATATATTTCTATGCAATTAACTATTGAATAGAATAGGGCAAAACTTGTTCGCATTTTTAGAAAAGGGATAGGGATATAATTCAAGTAGTACTTCGAATACTCGAACTTTACACTCATAATATTAAAACAAATCCTTTTATATGGGAAATATGAATTACCTACATAATTCATTCGTAAAATATATTAATAGTTTGCTATATTAATTTTATCCCACTATTTGTAAGCAGTAACCCCCTACTTATTATAATTTCACCTTACTCCATCAATAGCATACATCCAGCTAAAACCGGTGTCATAATCATCGAAAACCTCAAAAGCATTCGCGGTGCATAATTTGTAAACTTCGCGCCAATATATGCCCCTAACATGGTCCCAATTAATACTTGCAATAACAATATATAATCTAAATATCCTTCCGAACTATATCCTAGACCGCCTCCAATTGCAATCGGTAATATAACAAGCATTGTTGTCCCTACAGATTGCTGAATCGTTAATCCCAATAGAACCATTAATCCAAGCTGAATAAACGGTGCAGAACCAATCCCAAATGAACCAGCCATCATTCCAGTAACTAATCCAAGGCATATACATTTCAACAAGTAGTTCATGGAAAACTCTTTATGCTTATATAAAGATGACTGTTCTTTGTTTTGGAACATAATTAATTTAATAAACATAAAAATTGCCGATAAAAATAACATCCCAGCTGTAAACCAATGAAGAAGATGTGCTGGTATAAGTGAACCAAATTTAGAACCAATATAAGAGCCAATTGCGCCAAATCCCCCAACAATCCCGCCTATAATAAGTGCTACATTACCTTCACGGTAATGACTGACAACACCTGATAATGTCGTAAACGCCATTGCAGTTAAAGATGTTGCAAGAGCAACATGAATAGGAATATGAAATACTAAAGTGAGTATCGCGATAATAAACCCAGCTCCTCCAGCTCCAACAAATCCTAATAAAATACCCATTACTAACATTGTTATAATAATTGCCACAGACTTTCCCTCCAGTAACACAATTATCCATCATATTTATCCTTACATACAAATAAAAAGCATCCTAGATGGATGCTTTTTATTTCAATGATATGTACTTAATCTTGATTAATCAAAATAACCGCTGGACCAGCTACTACTACTCCAGCTACTTCTATTTTTTCAAATTCCTTTACTGTAATAGATATAACTCCTTCTCTTTCCATCAATTCTTTACTCAGGACATCAGTCGGGATTGCTTTCACCGTCTTACCTCCTTTTCATTTATACAATATGATAAAGTGAAACTTTCATCAGTGGGGTTTTGGTCCGTACTTATTGATTATTAACCCTCACCAATCGGGCGAATAATCGCCCAATGCATCTATATATATGCATCACCTCCGCTTTCATTCCTTATTCCACTCAAAAACCTTCTCCCCCTTCCTTGACATATTGAAAAATAAAAAAGAAGCTATAACATATAGCTTCCCTCCACGTTTCTTTAATCTTTATGCACCGTATATTCCATGACTTTACCATCTCTATCAAATTGTAAAATAAGCTGTTCGCTATCTATTGGGATAAAGCCACGTTCAGTCCCAAGATAATACAAAGTGATAACTCCTTCTCCCCCACTTCTCGTTTCCGTTGGGGCTCCTAACAATTGTGTAATTTCTTCATTTGATTTCCCTATTAATTTATATTTTTGTAATAGATCATCTACCATATGTACCCGCTTATCTGCATGATTTAACCATCTATTTTGATTAAACTTTGATGTATATTCATTTACACTTAGTTGTACAGTGCACACTATTAATGGTATGAGTGCTACTATTAACCCCCCCAACATTTGCTTCTTTTCTTCATTACGATTTTTAGAAACATATAAAATAGCCCTTTGAATCATGACTAATAAAACAAATGGTATGAATACTACAAAAATGCTCCTTACACTTAAGGGTATATGGACCATATCAATGACGAATATAAATACAATGTACATTACTATATACAAACAAAAATAGACATACAAAAATAGACATACAAAATGCCACGTAGCATAGCGTTCAGAAAGATCTCCCCTTTTAACTCACTATATAATTCATCCGGCTAATCATTTCTCGAATCTGTTCTAATTCTTGCACTGTATATACTATTTTTCCTGCTAAGATTTCATTTCTGAAGAACGTTACAATTTGCTCCCGATCTTTTAATCTAGGTGTTTCCTCACTTGAAAGATCTATTATTTCTTTTCCATTTTCATTATAAAAATATACAACTGGTTTTACCTTTTCTTTTATACTATTAGCCTGCATTTCTTTCAAACAATTGTATAAAATTTGAGATAGTTTCTTCGCCTTATATACTGGATTCCCTTCATTTTTCACTTGTATAGTTGCCGAATCTTTACCTACTATATATTCAAATGTCTCTTCTTTTTCAAGTTCTTGTTGATACTTACCCATTTCATCAATCATAAATGAATATATACCAGCATTTTCTTTCGTTAAACCATGAATTAATTTCTCTTCCCATTCTTTCGTCTCAAGTAGATAAATACCAGTTTTGCACAAAATGAGATGATGGATTCGATTATCGTTTATTTCACTATTATTTTTAATAAAAACATTCGGCATGATTTCAATTTCAGCATCTAATATGATGCCTTGCTCTATGAATCCTCGCTTCATATAATGTAATGTTTCGTACGTATTCATTTCAGCGCCGTTTTTAGTATATTCTCGTAAATTTGCAATTAATTTTTGAAACATATGTATTTCGTTATTATGTTTATTTTGTATTTCACCACGTTCTTTACTATGTTGCATAGCTAATTGATTCTTCATCATACGCATATTTTCAATTTCTCTATTTGCACTTACTTGTAAATCATTGTATTTTTTCTGTTCCATATTTTTTAAATTATTTTGTTGTTCTTTATGCTCTATCACCGTAGCTGCAATTTCGTTTTCATACGTTTCAATTGCTTGTTTCTTTTCAAATTCTACTTGCTGACTCTCTGATTCTAACTGTTTATTTTTATAAAACAGCACAAATACTACAGCTAATAATATTAAAACCGCACCTATTAGCACATAATTCATATTTTTACCCCTTTATTTCATTTTCGATTATTTTTTATAAATATATCTATTATAGTATACTATGGTTTCGATATAGACTTTGTAAAAGTTGTATATTTTTAATAAAAGGCACCTCTGACGGGGCACCTTTTATTTTCACTCTATTGTACACCATACTGAATATAACTTGGATCATAGTATATCCATTGATTTGTCCCTAAGCAAAGCCATCCATCTTGCTTACTCCATACTCGATACGATTCACCATGATGTAACTGTCTTATAACATTTCCATTTAATGATGGAGCATCACGCAAATTTACATTATCACCAGTAATAGTCGCCACATAATGTTTATACTGAATATAACTCGGATCATTATATACCCACTGATTTGTCCCTAAACAAAGCCATCCATCTTGTTCTCCCCAAACTTCATATGTTTCGCCACGATTCAATTGGCGAATTACACTAGACTGCAAAGATGGTCCACTTCTCAAATTCACATTATCTCCATTAATTATAGCAACCCCGTACACTGGAGTTGCATTATTAGGCGGGGAAACATTACCTCCACCACTTGCTCCATTCCCTTTTAAAGCTTCTAATGAAACTGCAGCTGATACATCACAATTTCCTACGCCTGAAATTTGTCCTGAATCTGTGTACTGCCACGCTGTCCACGTTGTCCATCCACCAGCATCAGCAGGCGGTGTACTCGAGTATTTAGCAATCCAAAGCGGTATATCACTTAATCCGCTAATTCCGAACTCATTAATATACCAAACTCCTGTATATAACATTACATCTTTTCCAGTAGCCTGTTTCACATAATTTATGAAGCTTCTTGCCCAATTCGATATAGCGTTACCAGTTAAATTACTGTTACTCGGATCTATTGGTGATTCTAAATCCAGAACTGGCATTAAGTCTGTCTGGTTATTTTGTAATATACTCACAAAATATTTTGCCTCTGAAATTGCATCATTTTGTTCTGGGCGTGCAAAATGGTATGCACCAATTAATACATTCGCATTTCGTGCTGCTTGTACATTCTTAGTAAAAGTAGGATCAATGTAGTTTACACCTTCTGTCGCTTTTGCATACGCTGCTGGAATTCCAGATGCCTTCACTGCATTCCAATCAATATTCCCTTCCCAATGAGACACATCAATAAACGTAACATTTGAACTTGATCTGTTTTGCATATAAAATCTCCTATCATTTTTTTACTTCGTATACATACAATATGTACAAGTTTCATAAGAGGACACGACATTTATGCTATAGAAACAAAGAGTAAACATATTTTGTATACAAAATAAAAAAGACCTTGTATTACAAGGCCTTTTGCAAACTCACTTTATTTTGTAGCAAATACATATTATAATACAAACCTTGCTCACTTAATAATTCTTGATGTGTCCCTCTCTCTACTATCTCTCCATCATGCATCACAAAAATTTGATCCGCATCTTGAATTGTAGATAACCTATGCGCAATGGCTATCGTCGTTCTACCTTTTCGCATTTGTTGCAACGCTGTTTGAATAGCCTCTTCTGTTTCTGTATCGATATTAGCTGTTGCTTCATCTAATACTAATACTTTCGGATTCGTTGCTATCGTTCTAGCAAAAGCAATTAATTGTCGTTGACCGCTTGAAAATGCTGCACCTCTTTCTACTACTTCTGTTTCATACTGTTTTGGTAACTTTTCAATAAACGTATTCGCTTGCACAAATCGAGCAGCTTCTTTTACTTCTTCATCCGTAATTTCTTCATTATACATACGAATATTTTGCTTTACATTTCCAGCAAATAAAAATGCATCTTGCAATACGAGTCCTATTTTCTTTCTAATTTCTCGTTCTTCAAATTTTTCTAAATCTACACCGTCTATTACAATATTTCCTGACTTAATATTATAAAATCGCATTAACAAATTCATAATCGTACTTTTTCCGCTACCAGTATGCCCAACAAAAGCAACCGTTTGCCCTTGTTTCACGTGAAATGATACATTTTTTAAAACGTCACGCTTTCCATCATATGAAAAAGTAACATTTTTAAATTCAATATCTCCATCCACGATTTGAGGATTCTCATTGCCTTTTTGAACCGGTGCTAAATCTTTCTCGTCCATTAAATGAAATACACGTGATGACGAAACAAGTGCCTGTTGGAAGAAGGACAATTTCATCATCATCTCATTTACAGGTTGGAAGAAACGATGTATATAGTTAACAAAAGCATATAAAACTCCTACTTCAACAGGACTCTTTAAAGCATCAATCCCAAATAAACCTAGTACTAACGCAATAGCTACAATATGTACTAAATCCGTAGCTGGTCGTAAAAGTAATGCGTCTAACTTCAAAGTACGTCGCCCTGCACTATAATGTTTATTATTCACTTCTTCAAACTCTTTTCTCATACGTTTTTCTTGTCTGAACACTTGAACAATATTCATTCCTTGTATGGACTCGTTCAACTTTGCATTTAACACGCTTAGTTGATTACGTACTTCTAAATAAAAAGCTGCACTTTTCCGGCGATATAATACCATAATCGCAAACATTATCGGAATTAATACGAGAGAAAATAGCGCTAATTTTACATCTAATAAAAACATCGCTACTAAAATACCTACTAAAAAGACTACATTTTTTACAAATGTTGATAATACACTGACATAAAAATCTTTAATCGCTTCCGTATCATTTGTTATACGCGATACAAGTGTACCAATCGGCGTACGATCAAAGAAACTTAATGACAGCTTTTGAACATGTTCATATACTTCAACTCGCATATCTTGAACAATCTTAAAAGCAATGTTCTGAAAGTACAATAGATTTAAATACGTAAATAGTACTTTTAATAAATGAGCAACTATGTAAATTACAAATAAAGTAACGAGCGCTGATCGTTCAAAATCCCGCGGTACTAGGTGTTCATCGAGGAATTGTTTAATTAAAAAAGGACCCATCATTTCCGTTACTGTCGCACCAACTAAAAAGATAAATGCTAAAGATAGTAACCCTTTATATGGCTTCATATAGGAAAGCAATCTACTTAAATCACTTCGCTTCTTCTCTACCATCATACGCCTCCTTTCTCGACTAAAGCTTCTAATTGCTGGCTTTCATACATTTCCTTATACCAGCCGTTTTCCTTCATTAATTCCTCATGTGTACCTCTTTGTACAATTCTACCTTCATCAACAACAAGAATAAGATTGGCATGCTGAATTGCACTTAATCGGTGTGCAGTAATAATCGTCGTTTTCCCTGCTCTCTCCCTCTTTAAGGCACTTAAAATCGTCTCTTCTGTTTTTGCATCTACCGCTGATAAACAATCATCCAAAATTAAAATTTCAGCATTTGTTAATAAAGCACGAGCAATAGAGATTCGCTGTTTTTGACCACCAGATAACGAAACACCTCTTTCCCCTACTACTGTTTCATATCCTTCTGAAAATTGGAGGATGTCATTATGAATACAAGCAATCTCTGCTGCTTGGGTAATTTCATTATATGTAGCATCCGCCTTTCCAAAGGCAATATTCTCGCCAATACTTGCTGAAAATAAAAAATGATCTTGCGGCACGTATGAAATGGCAGAACGGACACCATGAAGTGTTATATCTCGAATATCTCGCTCCCCAATTTTTAATTCACCATTAAAATGATCATACTCACGGATTAAACATTTTAATAAAGTCGTTTTCCCTGCGCCTGTACGTCCTACAACTCCTAGCGTTTCGCCCTTCTTCAAATCAAAGTGAATATCGTTTAAATGTAACAATTCATTTTTCTTATACGAAAATGAATCAACGGCAAACGAAACATTACCGCTCGCTATTGTATGTACAGCATTTTCGCTATTTACTACATCTGATTTTTGTGAAAGAATTTTTTCTACACGGTCATATGAAGCACGCCCACGCTCCATAATATTGAATAACCATCCAAACGCTAACATTGGCCAAACGAGGGTACCTAAATATGTCGTAAATGTAACGAGATCACCTACTGTTAATTCACCTCTTACAACTAATACCGATCCGTAACATACTGCGATTAAAAAAGAAAATCCAACGATAAGAGAGATTGTCGGATCAAATAACGAATCAATACGTGCAACTAACACATTTTTATGTACAACATCTTCTGATTTTCTTCGAAACGCCTGTAAATCTTCTTTCTCTTGTCCAAGCGAGCGAATCACTTTCATTCCACTCATACTCTCTTGCACTTTATCATTGATTTCCGAAAACGATTGCTGTGCTTTATGAAACCTTTTATGTAATAAAGTTCCATAATAATTTGTCGAAATAGCTACAATCGGCATTGGAATTAAACTTAATAATGTTAACTTCCAACTAATTGTAAAACCCATCGCTACGAGTACACATCCTCCGACAGCTAATGAGTCAACAAGCGTCAAAACACCTGCTCCAGCAGTTTGCTGGATCGCTTGAATATCATTGGTCGCATGTGCCATTAAATCACCTGTCCGATTTGACTGATAGAAAGATGGACTCATCTTTGTAAAATGTTCATACAAATTTTTTCGTAATTGGCGAGCTAATTTTAATGAAGACCCGAAAATCATAATACGCCATATGTAACGTAATATGTACATCGTAATACCTACAATTACTAATAGTACAACCCATTTTAGTAACTTATCGGTCGTCAATGTTCCATCATTAATTTCATCTACAACGATTCCAATTACTTTTGGTGCTACAAGTTCTAAAAGTGCAACGCCAAACAATAAAATAATTCCAGTTATGTACGCTCGTTTTTCTTGTTTAAAAAACCACGCTAAATTCATAAACACTTTCATTTTTTTCCTCCTCCCTTAAAATGAGCGATGTTTTCAGTTTACCAAAAATACAGAATTTTTAAAAGTTTTAAAAACTATAACTAACAAAAAGAAAGACACTCTTAGCGAGTGTCTTTTAGCGCTTATTTCATTTGTTGCTTGTTCATTGCGCTCATCATTTGATTGATTTTCTTTTGGGAAGGTTTTTGTCCCATTTGCATCATCATCATTTTTAACATTTGTTCGTTAATTGGTGGATTTTTTTGTAAGTAATTCATCATGTATTTGCGGGCAATGAAAAATCCTAACGCCACGCCTGCTACTAGTGCTACTACGCCCACTAGAATACCTAACCAAATTGGCATATATTTTCCTCCTTCATGTTGTCTACCTTACAGTGTACTAAAACCTTTTCAATAAGACAAGATACAATTCGACATTTTTTACACATATGTTCGTACTTGTTTTAGAGGATTCAGCCATCCGTACTTTGTATTTTCATAATCCATAGCTAAAAATGTTAATTCACACTTTCTTAACACCTCAAAGAACGTCGTTTCCATAGAGACATTTCCAGAGGTATTCATACGAATATAGTGCGGTTTCACCATTATTTCGCCGTACTCCGCTCCCGTATAAAGTGTATGTGTATGATGTGTTCTATCATATTTACCAAGAACGCGCAAAGCTTGTTCTAATTTATGATGAATTTTCATTACTTGCAATGGCATCGTTATATACATCATTTGCTTATATAACACTTTTTTCTCCGAAAGGGACCCAGATTCTGAAAATCGAGCAAATAAATCAAAAAACAAATATTCACGACCAAAATAAGCTTTCGCAATATCCTCTTGAATTAAATACAATTCATACGTTTTCATTTTTCCACTCCCAATCTGGACAACCTTTTCTCTTCATTATATATAAGAAAATTTGCAATGATTGTCTGACTGCGGAGAGATAAAAAACTTTTTCTGTCGAAAAAACTCATTTACATAGAAAAACCTCTCCATGCCGGAGAGATTTTTCTGAAATGATTAAAGCATTTCTTTTACTTTACGAACAACGTTCTCTACAGTAAATCCATACTCTTCCATAATCTTCTCACCAGGAGCAGAAGCACCGAATGTATCGATACCTAACACATCTCCTTCAAGACCTACGTAACGGTGCCATCCGAATGTAGCACCCATTTCGATTGCGAAACGTTTTGTTACTGCTTTTGGTAATACAGATTCTTTGTACTCTGCAGTTTGAGCTTCGAAGCGATCCATAGATGGCATGCTGACAACAGCTGCGTCAACGCCGTCTACTGCTAATGCTTTTTGAGCTTCAACAGCTAGGCTTACTTCAGATCCAGTTGCAAGTAAGATTACGTCAGCCGTTTCTTTCTTGCTTGCAGAAACTACATATGCACCTTTTGCTACTTTTTCATACGTATCATCTTTTGCACCTTCTAATGTTGGAAGGTCTTGACGAGTTAATACTAAAGCAGTTGGTTTGTTTGTAGATTCTAAAGCTAGTCTCCAAGCTGCAACAGATTCGTTACCATCAGCAGGACGGATAACAGAAACGTTTGGCATTGCACGAAGCGCTGCTAATTGCTCGATTGGTTCATGTGTTGGACCATCTTCACCAACAGCGATACTGTCATGTGTGAATACATACGTTACTGGCAATTGCATTAATGCTGCAAGGCGAATTGCTGGACGTAAGTAATCAGAGAATACGAAGAACGTACCACCGTAAGTTTTTAAACCACCATGTAGTGCAATACCGTTCATTGCTGCACCCATTGCGAACTCACGTACACCGTACCAAATGTTTTTACCGCTGTAATCATCTCTTGTAAAGTCTTTTTCGTTATTCATGTATGTTTTGTTAGAACCAGCAAGGTCAGCAGATCCACCGAAGAATGATGGTACAGACTCTGCAATTGCATTAATTACAGCACCAGAAGAATTACGAGTTGCTGCTTTTGATCCTAATTCATAAGTTGGTAAGTTTTGCTCCCAACCTTCTGGAAGTTGACCGTTCATTGCTGCTTGGAATTCGTTTGCTAATTCTGGGTATGCTTGTGCATATTCACCTAGCATCGTGTTCCACTCAGCTTGCGCAGTTTCACCAACATCTTGTACTGTTTTACGGAAGTTGTCATATACTTCTTCTGCTACGTGGAAGTCTTGCTCAGCAGTCCAAGCATATGCTTCTTTCGTTAATTTTGTTTCTTCTACACCAAGTGGAGAACCATGTGAAGCTGATTTTCCTGATTTGTTTGGAGAACCGAAACCAATTGTCGTTCTTACTTCAATTAGCGTTGGGCGTTTTTCGTCAGCTTTCGCTTCTTCAATTGCTTTCGCGATTGCTTCAATATCGTTTCCATCCTCAACACGGATTACTTGCCATCCGTATGCTTTGTAACGATCTTCTACACTTTCAGAGAATGAACGATTTAAATCGCCATCTAATGAAATATCGTTTGAATCGTAAAGCACAACAAGACGACCTAATTGTAAATGAGCAGCTAATGAAGATGCTTCAGCAGAAACGCCCTCCATTAAATCTCCATCACCACAAATAGCGTATGTATAATGATCTACTACATTATACGCATCACGGTTATATTTAGCAGCTAAATGTCTTTCAGCCATTGCCATACCTACAGCAGTTGCAATACCTTGTCCAAGTGGACCAGTCGTTGCATCTACACCAGCTGTATGACCATACTCAGGATGTCCTGGAGTTTTGCTTCCCCATTGACGGAAGTTCTTTAAGTCATCCATTGTTACATCATAACCAGATAGGTGAAGTAGGCTGTATAATAACATTGAACCATGACCTGCAGATAATACGAAACGATCACGGTTAAACCACGTTGGGTTATTTGGATTGTGTTTCATAAATTGAGTCCATAATGTATAAGCCATTGGTGCTGCACCCATTGGCATTCCTGGGTGACCAGAGTTTGCTTTTTCAATCGCATCGATGGATAATGTGCGAATCGTGTTGATAGAAAGTTGTTCGATTGAATGTGACATGCTATTCTTCCCTTCGCTTATATTAGTAAACGTTTTATACATTTATATGATAGCTTCCCACGCAAGATTATACAACATGTATCGACAAATATGTTGATATTTTTTTGATTTTTTATAAAAAAATCAATGTATCCGGGAATGTATGGGCATTCAATATGACATACTTTTTCATTATTTTTATTTTAAAAAGAAAGGGAATTATCTGTATATTTATACAAATTTCTTCTACACTTACTTTTTTAAATAAGTTTTTAAAAACATAAAAAAGCATCTAACTTCGATGCTTTTCAAATAAGTTAAACAATCCGTTTCCGAATCGAGCTTGAAATCAAATCAATTATAATTACCATTAAAATAATACCTAATAAAATAATACCAACACGAGACCAATTCCGTGAACTCAGCGCAAAAATTAAAGGTGTACCAATCCCTCCTGCTCCGATAACTCCTAAAATCGCAGCGGATCGTACATTAATTTCAAATCTGTATAACGTATACGATAGAAAATCTGGTAACACTTGCGGTAACACCGCATACCAAAGTATTTGAAAACGATTTGCTCCTGTTGCTAGTAACGCTTCCGTCGGTCCTTTATCTATGTTTTCAATTCCTTCTGAATATAGTTTTCCTAACATTCCAATAGAATGCAATCCTAAGGCTAATACTCCTGCAAAAGAGCCTGGACCAACAGCTTTTATAAATAAAAGAGCCATAACTAATTCAGGAAACGTACGAACAAAACTAAGTACAAATTTCCCAAATCCTGAAGTTAATTTTCCACTACTCATATTCGTTGCCGCCCAAAAAGCAAACGGAACAGATAAAAATGCAGAAATAAATGTACCTAATATCGCAATTGCCAACGTATCAATTAATCCATGTAATAAATCTTCACCATCTGGCAAAGATACATACGACCAGTCTGGAGTCAATATCCCTGTCATAATTGCTTTTGTAATTTCTCCCGCCGTTTCCTTTATTCCCTCTAGCGGTACTCCTGAAAAAGCCCATATATAAACAAATGTAAGTGCTATAAAAATAAACGAGCGATACACACTCGGTTTCTTCGGTTTTGGTACGATTATCGTCGTTTTACTCATTATAATTTCTCCCGCAACAATGTACTTACATAATCAATTACCAATACAACAACAAGAGTATAGATGATAATAGATGCAGTTTGTTGATATTGTAAAAATCCAAGTGTACGATCATAATATAGTCCAATACCACCTGCTCCTACTAAACCTAGGACAGCCGCTGCCCGTACATTCACCTCAAATGTATATAGTACATAGGAAACAAAGTGTGCTTTTACTTGTGGAATGACTCCATAAACAATCCATTGCACCTTATTAGCCCCTACAGCTGTCATCGCTTCTAGTGGGCCAGGGTCAATTGATTCAATTGATTCATACAACAATTTCGCCACGAGCCCAATTGAGAAAAAAGTAAGAGCTAAAATACCCGGAAGTGGTCCTATTCCAAAAATAGCTACGAAAATTGCCGCTAATAATAAATCTGGTATCGTTCGAATAAAATTTAAAATCAATCGAGCTGGACTGTATAAAAATGTACTAGTAAACACATTACTTGCCGCAAACAGTGCAAGTGGAATAGCTAAAATCGCTCCTAAAGTCGTCCCAATAATCGCCATACGTATTGTATCTAACATTGCTGTTGTAATAACTTGAAAATAACTCCAATCTGGCGGCACCATTTCTTTTAACAAATCCATTATATTAGGAAAACCAACTACTATCTTTGAAAATGATGCGTCGACCTGTATACTACTTCCCCACAACAGTAAAATGAATAGAATAAACGTTAACATATGTTTTAACTTACTCGGCGGCTTCGGTATCGACTTCGAATATATCGTCACATCATTCATTTAGCTGCCACCTCTAACAATTCACTTTTCTGTGCTACGTCACCATAAATTTCAGCAAACTTTTCATCCGTTGCTGCTTCTACTAAACCATCAAAAACAATTTCGCCTGCATGTAATCCAATAATACGCGTCGCATATTGCCTAGCTAAAGCAATAGAATGTAAGTTTACAATTGTTGTAATTCCAAAATCTTCATTAATTTTCTTTAAATCATCTAATACTTGCTTTGTTGTTAGCGGATCTAACGACGCAACAGGTTCATCTGCCAATATGATTTTTGCTTCTTGCGCCAATGCTCTAGCTATCGATACACGTTGTTGTTGTCCTCCTGATAATTCATCAGCACGTGCATATGCTTTTTCTAAAATATTCACTCTTTTTAACGCTTGAAATGCGAGCTCCACATCCTCTTTCGGAAACAAACCTAACGTTGTACGCAATGTCGAATGATATCCAACACGGCCAGCTAATACATTCTTCAATACTGTTGATCGCTTTACAAGGTTAAAACTTTGAAAGATCATACCAATATCCCGGCGCATACGTCGTAAATCTTTTCCTTTTGCAGCAGTAATAGACTCACATTCAATCATGATTTCGCCTTCTGTAATCTCATGAAGACGATTTACCGATTTTAGAAGTGTAGACTTTCCAGCTCCGGACAGCCCTACCATTACAACAAACTCACCTTTTTGAATTTTCAAGTTTATATTATTCAATCCTTTTGTACCATTTGGATACACTTTGGAGACATTTCGAAATTCTATCACACATCTTACCTACCTTCTATGTATTCAAAACGACAAACTAACTGAAAACATTCCCTTTCAGCTAGCTGCCATTTCCATATGTATTATTGCGTTTTTACTTTCTTCCCATATTCACGAACGATGTCAAATTTACTATCATCAGATTTAACATATCCTTCATGTGAATATACTTCTTTAATGATTTTGTGACCTTCCTCATTTTTTCCAATTTCAATGAAAGCATCCTGTAATTTCTTGCTCCACTCTTCATCTAAATCAGAACGTACCGAAATCGTATCGTTTGGAATTTTCTCCGTAAATTTCACTATTTTCGTTTGCTCGAATATATTCGGATAATCTTTTTTTACAATATTACGAGCATCTTGGAATACAACAGCTGCATCTACGTCACCATTTAAAAGAGCAATAAGCGACTGATCGTGACCTTTTAATGTAACAGGTTTCACATCTTTTAACGGATCAATTCCCTCTTTTAATAGAACAGCTGCAGGCCATACATACCCTGCTGATGATGTTACATCTTGATAACCAATCTTTTTACCTTTTAAATCTTTTACACTATTTATATTAGAGTCTTTTTTAACAACAAACTCAGATTTATAATAATCTACTAAATCTTTTGTAGGAGCTCCTGTTTCATCCTCTACTCCAAAACGTTGTGCTTGTAAAATTACATTTGCAGCCTTCTTTTCATGTGCTAATACGTACGCTGTTGGCGGTAAAAATCCTACATCTACTTGTTTAGATGCCATCGCTTCTACAATTGTATTGTAGTTCGTTGAAATACTAACTTTTACTGGAATATTTAACTTATCACTTAATAGCTTCTCAAGCGGTTTTGCCTTCGCCTCTAACGTATCTGCATTTTGAGAAGGAACAAATTGAACATTTAAAGTCTTCGGTACATACCCTTTTTTCGTATCTTCATTTTTACTTGCACTTGATTCCTTCGTTCCACAGCCACTTAATAATCCCGCTGCTAGTACAACTGTTGTGCTCATTGCAAAAACTTTTTTCAACATATTAATGCCTCCATTTTTCATTGTTATAAAATAACCTTTCATAAACATGAAGAAATATATCACATATTTTTACAAATAATTGATTATTTACAGAATCTTTACACATTCTATACACTCACATTAAAATTCTCTTCACATATTTGATATGATGAATTGGAAGATAACAATAGAAAAGGTGAGTCATATTGGAACAAAATCAAACTGTAACTTTAAACATCTTATTAACAAGCGATATACATGGCACTGTTTATCCTATTCACTACCAAGATAACTCCCCAGCAGAACTTGGTTTAGCTAAAATTTCTACTCTTATAAAAAAAGAACGTTCCCAAAATACAAACGTTCTTTTAATTGATAATGGCGACTTTATTCAAGGAACACCATTTACTTATCATTATGTTACATACGAAAAAAACAAAAAAAACCCAATGTCCTTATTAGCGAATTACTTACAGTATGACGCTGCAATTATCGGCAATCATGAGTTTAATTACGGGATGGGTATATTAAATAACGCTGTGACTACTGCGAACTTCCCGTACCTATCAGCAAACATTTTAGATAAAAACATAAAGAAACCTTATTTCGGAAAACCTTATATAATCAAACAGATTGAATCCAATATAAAAATCGCTATTTTAGGGGTGACAACGCACTACATTACCAATTGGGAACAACCCCATCACATTAAAGACTTACAATTTGAAGATGCATTAGAAACAACGAAAAAGTGGGTTTCTTACATTCGCAAACATGAGAAACCAGATTTACTAGTCGTAGCGTATCACGGGGGAGTTGAACGAGATTTACAAACCGGGGTACCGACTGAAGTTTTAACAGGAGAAAACCAAGGATATGCAATGTGCCATGAAATTGAAGACATAGATATTTTATTAACAGGTCACCAACACCGGGAAATTGCTCACACAATGGCTAACGGTGTAACAATTTTACAGACCGGATGTAATGGAAACTCAGTTGGAAAAGTAAAAATAACATTCGAAAAAACAAAACATAAATGGGTTAAAAAAGAGAGTTCTTCTGAATTATTATCTGTACAAGGAGTTGAGGCTGACCAAGATGTACTTTCATTGGTAGCCGATTACGAAGAGAAAACACAAAAGTGGCTTGATCAACCTATTGGAATCATTCAGGGGGATATGCAAATTTCAGATGCTATGCAAACTCGTTTGCATGATCATCCTTTTATCGAATTCATAAATAAAATACAGATGGATATAGCTAATGTATCAATTTCTTGTACAAGTTTGTTCCATAATACATCTCCAGGTTTCCCGGAACATGTAACAATGCGTGACATCGTTTCTAATTATATTTATCCAAACACATTAAAAGTAATTAGAATAACTGGAGCGGATATAAAAAATGCTCTTGAACTCTCTGCTTCTTATTTCACATTAAAAACAGATGGATCCATCACCGTAAGTCCTACCTACATAGAACCAAAGCCACAACATTATAATTATGATATGTGGGAAGGGATTTCATACGTATTAAACATTTCAAAACCAATTGGTGAAAGAGTAGAATCTTTACAGCATAACAGTGCTCCTCTTAATATGAATGAAGAATATGACGTTGTAATGAATAATTATCGTGCAAGTGGCGGGGGAAATTTCTTTATGTTTCAAAACAAACCGGTAGTAAAAGATATACCCACAGATATGTCTGAACTTATCGCTAATTATATATTGGAACATAAAACGATAGAAGCAACAGTTAATAACAACTGGAAAGTTATTAAATAACGATTTTTACATATAAAAAAGATGGGCTTCGCCCATCTTTTAATTTAATTTTGCATTATCTTGCTTTTTTAAAGCTTTTAATTTCGTCGGTGTAACATCTGTACCTTCTTCGTTAACAACTTTAATACCTTTAAGTTCGTTTAACATATTTTGACGAAATCCTTTTAAATATTGTTCACGTAGCGATTGACGCTCACGTTGCTCTTCTTCAGTTAAACCTTCAGCTTTTGCTTTTTTCGCTAAGAAGTTAATGCGTTCAACGAGTTCGTGATTAATCATCTCGAATCCCCCTTCTAATCAAAACTGATTATTATCATACAATAGTTACTCTTCTTTATCAAGCAATTGCTTCGTATACTCTACATATCTACGATGTACAGTCGCCTTTGAAACATTATGACCAAATCCACGTAATGTTGCTGCAATTTCTTCAAACGTGAGTTCACTTTTTCGCAAACGTACAATTTCCTCAATTGGCACTTCTTTTTTCTCTCTTCCTACACTTAAATGACGATTTTTTAAATTTTTTTCTGGACGATAACCTTTTTCTACTGCACGTTGCATACCTCGTTTAATTTTCAAATTATGAATCTTTCTTTGATATTCTTCAACAATACCAATAATATCTAATACCATTGAATCAGAATCCGACAATTGTAATTCACCATTATGTGTATGCGTATATACTTTTATGCCTTCTTTATGTAAACAATGCATTAACGCGATCTTCGCATTTCCTCTACCAAGACGCGTTTCATCTTGTATAAGTAACACATCAATTTGTTCGTCTCGAATTGTATCCAACACCTCTAATATACCGTCACGTTCAATTGTATATCCACTAGCCTGCTCTTCAATCACCTTAGTAACATTCATTTGATAGCGCTCAGCTAAATGCAATAATTCATCTTTTTGACGTAATAATGATGTTTCTTGCGCTTCTTTCGTTGTACTCACACGTGCATAAATAATTGCATTCATTTTGAACCCCTCTTTCTCCCTATTATTTCCCTATAGTGTAACATAAATCCGCCATTTGTTCGAACTTATGTTTGTAGAATGTTTTTTCACATGTTATACTTATTAATAAGAAAAATGAAAGAAAACGAGGTGTTAGAAAACATGGAAAAGTTAACGAAACGCCAGCAAGACATTCTCGACTTTATTAAGCTAAAAGTACAAGAAAAAGGATATCCACCTTCCGTACGTGAAATTGGTCAAGCAGTCGGCCTCGCTTCTAGTTCTACAGTGCACGGACATTTATCACGATTAGAAGAAAAAGGATACATTCGACGCGATCCAACAAAACCACGTGCCATTGAAATTTTAGGTGAAGACCGAATGGATACGGAAACACAATCTGTTATTCAAGTTCCAATTGTCGGAAAAGTCACTGCTGGTTTACCAATTACAGCGGTCGAAAGCGTAGAAGAACATTTCCCACTTCCAGCTAGTATTGTTGCTGGAGCAGACCAAGTGTTCATGTTACGTATTTCTGGAGATAGTATGATTGAAGCTGGTATTTTCGATGGAGATTTAGTTGTTGTTCGCCAACAGCAGTCTGCATATAATGGTGAAATTGTAGTCGCTTTAACAGAGGATAACGAAGCAACAGTTAAACGTTTCTATAAAGAAAAAGACCATTTCCGTCTACAACCAGAAAACTCTTCATTAGAACCTATCATTTTAAAACAAGTGTCAGTTATCGGGAAAGTAATTGGCGTATATCGTGATTTACATTAAAAATAACAAAAAGAAGATAATTACCTTATTTATATACGGTAATTATCTTCTTTTTGTATTTTGATAGATTTCCATGCATTCTATTTCTTATTAACGAGTTTCAATCGTCACATCTCCCGCAGCCGTTTTACCGCTAATCTTTTTACTACCATTTCCAATTGTTACATTTTTATTTTCTTCATTAAAAATTGTTACATCTCCAGCAGCACTTTGCCCAGTAATTACCGCATCTTGTGGTTTTTCCGATAAAGTAATATCTATATCTCCCGCAGTTGAACTTGCTTCTAGATTATACTTAGAATCATGATCTTGAATATTTATTTCCCCACTTGTTGTTTTTGCGGTCACTTTCCCTAATACCTTCTTAAAGTTCACCTCACCAGCTTTTGTCGATCCCTCCACATTCTTAGCCGTTACTTGTTTCAACTCTACTTCTCCAGCAAGTGTCCTAACACTTACGCTATCACTTTTCACATCACTCATTTCGATTTGTCCAGCAGATGAATTTACTTTTACATCTTGGTAAGAGCGTTCGGGCACAAGGAGAGTCAATTTAGACGTTTGAAACCTAAAATCGTAAAAAGAAAAATCAAATGAAGCACCTTTTTCTCTTTCCCCAATAATTTTTAATGTGTCACCATCTTCTGCGATACGAATCTCTTGTTTACGTACATCTCCCGATTGCTTTACATAAAAAGAAGAGTCAGGAGATTTTTGGACAATAATATCCCCGGCATCTAACTTAACTTCTATATTTTTTAATGTTTCGTTTTTAATTACATTTTCTTTATCGCCTTTTTCAGCAGTTTGTACTGCTTTTTCATATGTTTGGGAAATTCCTATTACTCCAATAATGATACAAGCGATAGCGATTAAAAATAGTTTTTTCATCATTTACTCTCCTTTTATCATTTTGAAGTTCCATATTACATATCGTACACACAATCTCTTAAACCACTTTGTACTATAAAAAGCGATAATACATAAAAATAAACCTACCCCAACAAACGTTATACTAACGAAAAGATCCAACCATATAAAAGTACCCATAAATACTTTTCCAATAACGAAAAATGGTGTTACTACACTAGCAATACCACCGATCCAAAAAGAAAATATAAAAGCAATAATTGCGACTAACGGGCCTAACACAATAATAAAATTAAACAAACTAAGTCCAATCGCTGCCATAACAGCTCTTGTCACATTTGAAGTCGATGGATTTTTTTTCATTTCATCGAAGCGATACATCGCAAGTAATTCTTTCGCGATTACTTTCGGAGAACCAAGGCCCTGTATTATTTCCGATTCAGTTTTCCCCTCTTCTAGTCCAAACTGAAAGTGCTCTTCATAATCCAATAAAATATCTTGCCTCTCTTCCTCTGGTAACTTTCTAAGATAACTTGATAATTCTTTAAGAAACCCTTCTTTACTCATCCCATTCCACCCCTTCAACAATTTCTTGTACCCCTTTCGCAAAATCACGCCATTCTGTTACTAACAAATGAAATTGCGTCTCCCCTTGCTCTGTTAATTGATAATATTTACGAGGTGGCCCTTCCGTAGATTCCTTTAAATACGTTTGAAAATACCCTTCTTTCGTCAAACGACGTAATAAAGGGTATACTGATCCTTCCGATATTAAAAATTTATTAGAAATTTGCTGAACAAGTTCATAACCGTAACTATCTTTACGTTTTACAAGTGCTAATACACAAAGTTCAAGCACACCTTTTTTAAATTGAACGTTCAAGTGCCATCCTCCTTTCCTATCTTAGTACTGTTCAATACACGGTACCTGTTTTATCCATAATATACCACTTA
The DNA here is from genome assembly GCF_008368795.1 of Bacillus sp. BF2-3. Classification (NCBI taxonomy): domain Bacteria; kingdom Bacillati; phylum Bacillota; class Bacilli; order Caryophanales; family Bacillaceae; genus Bacillus; species Bacillus sp. BF2-3. Next base: position 9,010 of record NZ_QOSA01000031.1, on the reverse strand, counting down.
GTATTGTTTATTGCAAGGTACTAAACTATATTTATTCCCTAAATTTAGAAAATGAACTAACGAAATCCTGAATAAGACTGCGTTATAACTAAGCATCATTACGTTAATATCATTGAGTGATAATCTGATTCACAAGCCACAAACTTATAGCCTTGCAGATGAGGACATAAAAATCATCGCTCGCGTTGTACAGGCAGTAAAGAATTATTAAGTTATAGCACAAGTGATTTAAAAAAGATAAAATCAATTCTTTTGAAAAGATTTTCTTAGTAACATGATTCAAAATAACCAAAAACAATCCATTATCTAGTAGTTAATATATCCAATAACTTCACTAAAAAAGCCCTGATACCGTAGTATCAAGGCTTTTTTAGTTCATAAATTATATAAAACTTACGTTTATCTGATAATGTTTTTCTATGATATCACTACTTGTTATTAATTATTGGCTTTTATGTGGTTGTTTTTCATTTTGCAACCACATAAAATTGTAATAATAGGGAATTAAAAAACCCTTGATACTAGTTGTATCAAGGGTTCAAGCCTCTTAGTATAGAGACATATATTGATCGCGTTCCCATTGGTGAACTTGTGTTCTAAAGATATCCCACTCAATCTCTTTCGCTTCGATGAAGTGCTCAAGTAAGTGTTCTCCTAGTGCACCGCATACTACTTCATTAGATTGTAATGTAACTAATGCTTGCGCTAATGTTGCTGGTAAGTCAACGATACCTGCTTCTTCGCGCTCTTCTTTTGTCATTACATAGATGTTACGATCTACTGCTGCTGGTGGAGTTAATTTGTTTTTAATTCCATCAAGACCTGCAGCTAATAATGTAGCCATTACTAAATATGGGTTTGCAGCTGGGTCAACACTACGCACTTCTACGCGTGTACTAATACCACGAGATGCAGGGATACGTACTAACGGACTACGGTTTTGTGCAGACCATGCTACGTAACAAGGCGCTTCATATCCAGGTACTAGACGTTTATATGAGTTTACAGTTGGGTTTGCTATCGCTGTAAATGCTGGTGCATGTTTTAAAATACCTGCGATGAAGTGACGAGCATCATCACTTAATTGTAAGTCACCGTTTGCATCAAAGAATACGTTCTCACCATTTTTAAATAATGATAAGTTACAGTGCATACCTGAACCGTTCACACCATATAGTGGTTTTGGCATAAACGTTGCGTGTAAACCATGTTTACGAGCAATTGTTTTTACAACAAGTTTGAATGTTTGAATGTCATCACATGAGCGAATTGCATTTGCATATTTAAAGTCAATTTCGTGCTGTCCTGGAGCAACCTCATGGTGAGATGCTTCAATTTCAAATCCCATTTCTTCAAGTTCAAGAACGATATCACGACGACAGTTTTCCCCTAGATCCATCGGCGCAAGGTCGAAGTATCCACCGTTATCGTTTAGTTCTAATGTTGGATTTCCTTTTTCATCAACCTTAAATAGGAAGAATTCTGGCTCTGGTCCAAGATTGAAGTCTGAAAATCCTAAAGCTTCCATTTCTTTTAACACACGTTTTAAGTTGTTACGTGGGTCTCCATCAAATGGAGTGCCATCTGCATTGTAAATATCACAGATTAGTCGAGCTACTTTACCTTTTTCAGCTGTCCAAGGGAAAATTACCCAAGTGTCTAAATCAGGATATAAATACATATCAGACTCTTCAATACGTACGAAACCTTCAATCGAAGATCCATCAAACATCATTTTGTTATCAAGAGCTTTCGTTAATTGTCTCACTGGAATCTCTACGTTTTTAATTACCCCTAAAAGGTCCGTAAATTGTAAACGGATATACTTTACATTCTCTTCTTTCGCCAAACGGAAAATATCTTCTTTTGTGTATCTAGACATTATAAATTCCTCCTTAGTCCCTCTAATCGCCTTCAGAATCAGTTATCTTTAGTGAAAAAATCTTGAAATGTCACCTTGTCGCAATGAAGTTCGATTGAATCTACCTGTATGTTGTAGTTCATCTCGAAGTATTTTGCGAAGCTCAGTTTTTGAAATTTCTTTCGTTTCTTCTTTTACTTTCACTGCTTCTGTTTGATTTTCTTTCATTAGTAACACTTGTTTAATACCAGCCATATTCAGGCCTTGATCTAACAAATCTTTAATTTCTAACAACTTATCTACATCGTTAAATGAAAATAATCTACGATTCCCCTTTGTACGGGTTGGAGAAACAAGATTATGCTCTTCATAGTAGCGAATTTGACGTGCAGACAATTGTGTTAAATCCATAACAATACCAATAGGAAACAGCGGGGCAGAACGTCTATCTTCTTTCATTTTTCAGTTCCTCCTTCGCCTTAACTGCTTCTCATTTTATACCATGTTATGTTTAGTGTCAATAGATGTTAGCTTTTCTCACATGATTTTTTATAATTTTTTTTACGAATTTTTTCATTCTTTTTTCTAATCGCATAAATCATTACTTTTATACGAAAAAAGCTGCCAAAATCGACAGCTTCCCATTAAGAAATTATTAATAAATTCTTTTCAATCAATTCGTCAATCGCAGAACAAATCGCAATTTTAACATGCGAATACGTTAAGCCACCTTGCACATACGCAACATACGGTGGTCTAATTGGACCATCAGCAGACAATTCAATACTTGCACCTTGAATAAACGTTCCCGCCGCCATGATTACATCATCTTCATAACCTGGCATATAGTTTGCATACGGAGTAAAATGCGAATTAATTGGAGATGCATATTGAATCGCTTGGCAGAAGGCAATCATACGGTCTTTATCATCAAATTGAACCGATTGAATTAAGTCTGTTCTTGGCGCATTCCACGCTGGTGACGTGTTCATTCCTAACTTTTCTAAAAACGCAGCTGTAAAAATTGCACCTTTCAGCGCTTGTCCTGCAACATGTGGCGCTAAGAAGAACCCTTGATACATTTCTTGCAGACTGTATAAAGACGCTCCAGCTTCCGCACCAATTCCCGGAGATGTTAAACGATATGCACACGCTTCAACATACTGTTCTTTCCCGACAATATAACCGCCAGTTTTAACAATTCCGCCGCCCGGGTTTTTAATAAGTGAACCCGCCATTAAATCTGCACCAACATGACATGGCTCTTGCTCTTCAATAAACTCGCCATAACAGTTATCTACAAACACAACAACATCAGGTTTAATTTCTTTAACAAACGCGATCATCTCTTTAATTTGAGAAATAGTAAACGATGGACGAGTAGCATAACCTTTCGAACGCTGAATACCGATCATTTTCGTATTATTATGAATCGCCGCTGCAACAGCCTCAAAATCAACAAGCCCAGCACTAGTTAGCGGAACTGCATTGTAACCGATATTATATTCTTTAAATGAACCTACACCTTTCCCACGCACACCAACAATTTCCTCTAACGTATCATACGGTTTCCCAGTGATATATAATAACTCATCTCCCGGGCGTAAAATACCAAATAACGCTGTAGAGATAGCGTGAGTACCTGAAATAATTTGCGGACGAACAAGTCCAGCTTCCGCCCCAAATACATCAGCATACACTTTTTCTAACGTATCACGGCCAATATCATCATAACCATAACCTGTTGTCGGGATAAAATGCGAGTCACTAATTTTATGTTTCCGAAAACTTTCTAATACACGAAACTGATTGCTTTCAATCACTTCATCCGCACGTTTATGTACTTCTGTAATCTGACTCTCTACTTCTTTTACAATTGGAGCAATTTTTTCTCCATTTTTCAAACGATCAAACATTTTTATTTTCTCCTTCTTCCACTAAAAATCTCTTTAATTGCACATTAAGCGATGAATGAGTAAAAATATACCCTGCACAATCATATACAAATTTATCTTCTAGAAACTCCATCTTTGCTAATAGAGTTTCCGTCTTTAAAAGCGTTAACAACTTACCTTCACTCGGAGGGATTTCCACTCGATAACAATCCATTTCTTTCTTCATCTTCGTTTCTATCGCTTCTTTTATACGCAATAAATCACTTTCTTCAAAAGCACTAGTCATTAAGAAATCACTTTTCGGAAACGGAATAAAGTTTTGATGTAATTCATCTTTTTTATTATATAACGTAATAATAGGAATATGGTTAATTTCAAGTTCTGATAATAATCGTTTTACTGTTTTTTCATGCCCTATGTAGTTAGAATCCGCGGAATCAACTACATGTAAAATGACATCTGCTTCCCCCGCTTCTTCCAGTGTCGAACGAAAAGCAGCGATTAATGAAGTGGGTAAATCTTGTATAAAACCAACAGTATCAGTTAGTAATACTGTATAACCAGAAGGTAACGGCATCTTCCTCGTCGTTGGGTCTAATGTTGCAAACAGAAGGTTTTCTTCAAACGTATCAGCTTCCGTTAATCTATTAAACAGTGTCGATTTCCCTGCATTTGTATACCCTATTAACGAAACTTGAAATACTTTATTATCTTTTCTTCTCTCACGATATCTTTTTCGATGTTCCACAACAACTGCAAGTTGTTTCTTTATTTCATCAATACGGGATCGAATATGACGACGATCCGTCTCTAATTTCGTCTCACCCGGTCCTCTCGTTCCAATACCACCACCAAGACGCGATAAGGACAATCCCTGCCCCATAAGACGCGGCATTGTATATTGCAACTGAGCTAATTCTACTTGAAGCTTACCTTCCCTCGACTTCGCACGTTGCGCAAAAATATCCAGTATTAGTTGCGTTCGATCAATTACTCTCGCATTTAATACTGAGGATAAATTCCGAATTTGACTCGGCGTTAATTCATTATTAAATACAATAACATCCGGCTCTAATTCTTCAGTTAACATTGTAAGCTCTTCTAATTTCCCTTTACCTATGTAAGTTGCCGGATGAAACTTTGGTCGTTTTTGCGTTGTTGACACTAACAATTCTGCTCGTGCAGTCTTCGCTAGTGATGCAAGCTCTTTCATGGAATGCATAAATTTTTCATCATCATCTTGTGGCAATTGACAGCCTACTAATATGACTTTTTCTTTTTCTTCCATCAAATATGTTCACTCATCCTTTTCGAAATTTAAACCTTCTAATATAATAGCAGAGGAAGCACATTTCATCTAGTTAGCGGGGGAGAAAATTCATGGCATGGGAGATTTTTAGCATCATAGGCACAATCGCTTTCGCACTAAGCGGAGCCATTGTTGCAATGGAAGAGGATTATGATATTTTCGGGGTGTATATTTTAGGAATGGCAACCGCATTTGGGGGAGGTGCCGTTCGTAATTTATTAATCGGTTATCCGATTGTCGCATTTTGGCAACAAGACATGTTATTCCAAATCGCACTTTTATCAATGACTATTATTTTTCTTTTTCCAAATAAGTTAATTAGACATTGGAAAAAGTGGGAAAATATCACTGACGCTATCGGCTTATCAGCATTTGCTGTACAAGGAGCATTATATGCCCAAAAATTAAATTTACCAATTAGCGCCACAATTGTAGCAGCTGTTTTAACTGGTATCGGCGGCGGTATCATTCGCGATCTTTTAGCCCGCAGAAAACCTCTCGTTCTTCGAGCTGAAGTATATGCCTTTTGGACAATTTTAGCAGGTTTCTTAATTGGCGCTCAAATTATTGTTAGCGATTGGGCTCTTTACATTTTATTCATTTTAATTGTTTGCTTCCGCATGGTTTCTATTCATTACAAATGGCATTTACCACACAGACGTATCGAAACGAAAGAACGTTCAATGCATAAATAGCAATCTAACCTCTTTGCATATCGTAAAGAGGTTTTTCTTTTCTAACGATTTTTTCTTTATATAATGTTTATACTAATTTTTAAAGTGAGGTGAATACAAATGACAAACCACGTTAATAAAGGAGCTCAAAAAAGCTCAGTAAATCAATTCGGGCACGATCCTAATTCAGCACACGAAAAGAGCGCTAAAATGGAACACTTCCATAAAGCACACCAAGAAAAAGCAAAAAAAGAGTAAACGAACTTATACACAAAAATCGACGCACAGTTTATGTACTGTGCGTCTCCTCTTCGAGCATCAAATCCATGCTCGATATTCCAATTAAATCATTTTTATCATAGGCATCTTCTTGCAACAACCGCATCGCCTGTGTACGAATTGATTTTTCAACAATATTCCGTACATACCGCCCATTACTAAACGATGTAATTTGCGACGAATACTTTACAGCATGTAAATGATCCCTAAATTTCCATTCAGCCTCTTTCGATAACTGATATTCACGCTCTTCATACATTCTTTTCCCAATTTCCAACAACTGATTTACCGAGTAATCCGCAAATTCAATAATAAATGGAAAACGAGATTGCAGCCCTGGATTTAATGAAAGAAAGTGATTCATCTCTCTTGAATATCCAGCTAAAATCAATACAAAACCATGTTGTTTATCTTCCATATGTTTTACAAGCGTATCAATTGCTTCTTTTCCAAAGTCCTTCTCTCCTCCTCGAGCTAAAGAATACGCCTCATCAATAAACAAAATACCTCCCATTGCTTTTTTTATTAAGTCTCTTGTTTTTTGGGCTGTATGGCCGATGTACTCTCCTACAAGATCAGCACGTTCAGCTTCAACCAAGTGGCCTTTCGATAGAATATTCATCTCAAACAGCAATTTTCCTATCATTCTAGCAACTGTTGTCTTCCCTGTACCTGGATTCCCTTTAAACAGCATATGAAGTACTTGCTTCTCTGACTTCAATCCCTTCTCTTGTCTTTTTTTATTCACATAAATCCAAGCATATATTTCTTTTATTATCTTTTTTATATCATCCATCCCAACAAGCTTCCCCATCTCTTCTTCAATTCTCTGCAGCATTTCATGTTTAATTGTAGTTTCATTTGAAATTACCGTTTTATTTTCTGCGGCTGGCAAAGAAATTTTCTTTCGATGGTTTAACACAATATTAATTTGATTATTGTTTTTCTTTCGCATCGATTGTTCCATACAATCACCTCATTTTATCCACTCACCAAATATTATTATTCCTGTCCCCCTTGTAAATGCCTATTTTCAGAAAAGTTTGCTATAATATAAGAAATAATTAAGGTGGTGGGACTATGGAGACAACGGAATTCCATGATACAATACAAGCCTTTTCTATTTTTTTATTGAATAAAGGCCGAAAACCCTCAACTATTAAACGTTATGTTTATGACGTTGAAGACTTCGGACATTGGTTAGAAAAAAACAAAAAGCTCCCTTCCAGTAATATATGGGCTACACTTTGTACAAAAGACTACGAAGATTACTTTTCCGATTTAAAAACGAATCGACATTACTCAGAAAAAACGATGCATCGTGTATTTATTGTACTAAATAGAATGCATCATTTTCTAAACATTCCTAATCCATTGAAAAATATGGAGATATCTATTCAACCAGACCGTACACTTCGTAACGAAGATTTCATTTCACCTGATGAAGAAAAAAGGTTAAAGTATATAGTCACTTCATTAGAAGGACTTTCAGAAAAACAACTTCCTGTGCGCCCCTTATTAATGGATCGCAATATTGCTATTTTAAATCTATTGATTGACTACGGTTTATCCTTACAAGAACTTACAGCATTAACAATGCATCACGTTCACTTTGAAACTAACACATTATCAATCCCAGCAACCGCAGGTGTAGAAAGAACAATTACATTAGCAAAAGAAGACAAAAAACAACTATATAATTATTACAAAAGCATCCCGGAACCAGTTCGTCCTAAATACCATAGTGATGATCCATTATTTGTCGCATTCGATTTTAACCGTGGAACATACAGGTGGGTATATGAAAATGATGCACCAAAGGCATTAACGGAAATTGCTATACAAAAAATGATTCGCCTCGAAGTGGCTAGAGCCAATTTACGTAAAGGAATTTCAGGACAACATTTTCGTAACACCTATATTTTAAACTTAATAAAAAAAGAAACTCCTGAATCAGAAATTATAAAACTCGCTGGATTCAAATCAAAAATTTCATTAAAGCGATATTATCAATACGCAGAAAATAGAAAAAACGCCTTATTGTAAGGCGTTTTTTCTATTTTTTCTTTAAACAAACGATTTTATTATGACCATTTAACTAATTTCTGCATCTACTATGATGAGTTTCGTTCACATTTTCGTGAGAAAGGAGAGATTTAATGTCTCGTTATAACGACAATCAAAACAAATTCTCCAAACCATGCTTTCCAAGTAGCGCCGGACGAATTCCAAATACTCCATCAATCCCAATTACTAAAGCTCAACTTAGAACATTTCGTGCGATTATTATTGATTTAACAAAAATAATCCCAAAACTTTTCGCAAATCCATCTCCCCAAAATATTGAAGATCTAATCGATACATTGAACCTACTGAGTAAATTTATTTGTTCACTAGACGCTACTTCCTCCCTGAAAGCACAAGGGTTAGCTATTATTAAAAACTTAATAACTATATTAAGAAATCCAACCTTTGTAGCAAGCGCTGTATTTATTGAGCTTCAAAATCTCATTAACTATTTACTATACATTACAAAATTATTCCGAATTGACCCTTGCACACTTCAAGAGCTCCTTAAATTAATAGCAGCATTACAAACTGCTCTAGTTAATTCTGCTTCGTTCATTCAAGGACCTACCGGACCTACTGGACCAGCAGGCGCTACTGGTGCCACTGGGCCTCGAGGTAACACGGGCGCTACTGGACCTACCGGTGCCACTGGGCCCCGAGGTAACACAGGCGCTACTGGACCTACCGGTGCCACTGGACCTCGAGGTAACACAGGCGCTACTGGACCTCAAGGTGACACGGGCGCTACTGGGCCTCGAGGTAACACGGGTGCTACTGGCGCTACTGGACCTCAAGGTAACACAGGTGCTACTGGTGCTACTGGACCTCAAGGTGTTCAAGGTAACACAGGTGCTACCGGCGCTACTGGTGCTACTGGACCTCAAGGTAACACGGGTACCACAGGCGCTACCGGTATAGGAGT
>NZ_QOSA01000030.1:19919-45366 GCF_008368795.1 Bacillus sp. BF2-3 | reverse complement strand
AACTTTTAGGGGTCACTTCACTTCCGTTATAGTATTGGCTTTTTCTCACGAGAAATTATCTTTTTATATTGTACCGATCTAATACTTTTTCTAACATTTCTAAAGTTATTGGTTCTGCTTCTTTTATTAATTGATAACCAATACGACCATTCGGTTCCGCTGTAACTTGCTGTAAACTCTTTACGTCATGAATCCCTTTTTCTCTTAATTGCATATAAAGTTGTTGTTCCGACATTTTTGCCTGCATCAAATTCTCTTTTACAATCTCTCCGTTTTCAACAATTATAATGCTACTTCCATTTAAAAATTGTTCCACCTTCCTTAATTTCAATTCAAAGAAATGAATGATAAGTAATATGCTTGCAAATATGATAGCCGCGAATATAGATGGGACTACTTTTCTACTTAATACAGGTTCTACAATAATACGGCCAATTGATACAACTATAATGATTTCAGCTCTTGTCATTTGGCTCACAGATGTACTACCTGTCATTTTCAAAACAATTATTCCAGTAAAAGTTAATATAATACTTTCCCAAATTATATTCATAATAACCCAATCCTTTAATGGTGTATTTTACTATCATTCCCATTAAAGGTGTGTTTTACTTACCTATTAAGTTGTTAAATCCTTCAGACCATGATGGAAATAAAGGTATCCAACCATACTCTTTACGTGCTTTATTATTGGAAGCTCCTCTTTCCCAACTATTTTTCCCATCTTGAACTTTAGGCTTATGTGCCCCTATCGCTGCTGCATATATTGGTAACCATTCTTTACTAGTTGCTGGATAATTATCTACAATATTTACGATTCCTGAAGGCCAATTAAGGGATAGCATAGTAGCTCTTGCAGCATCTTCGACATGTATAAACGAGATTATCCCGTCTGATGCAATAATCTCATTATTACGAACTTGATTTGCTATTAATCCGTTTTCCGCATACCATGTTCCTGGTCCGTATAATGTGCCATAACGAAGTATTACCGATTCAGGTAATTCAGTAACAGCTTTTTCTAATTTCAATATGCCATTAACAGTGACTTGTCGAGGCATGGAAGCAGTAATATGTAGTGAATCTTTTTCAGTCGCAAATGTATCCCCTGGTTCATACGCCCATGAAATACTTTGAGCGATTATTTTCTGTACCCCTACATTTTTAGCTGCATCGACAAGGTTACGAGTGCCTTTTGTTCTAATTTTTGCATTATCCTCAAAATCCCATGAAGATAATGACGTTAATTGATGAATAACTACATCGGGATTTGTTTCTTCTAATACAGAAAATACAGCCTTTCTATTAAATACATCAGCTATTACTGGTATGGCACCAACCTTTTTCATTGCTTCTACTTGCGAAGTATTACGGATCATCGCAAAAACTGTATGCCCATTTTTTATTAACATTGGCAATAAAGAACGTCCTATTACACCCGTTGCACCTGCTACAAATATTTTCATATATGTTCCTCCTCATTTAGTAATCATAAATGTGACGAAACATTTGTAAGGTATGTGACAAATATTTTCTCATTTTTTTCGTTATTCATATGAAACATATACTTTTAATGGTTTAATTATCCCTAAACTCAATTCATCAAAGCATTGTATGAGTGAAGTATAATGTATTTCATGTTGAAAGATCTCTTCTATAAATGGTGTTTTTCCTATTTCTTCAAAAAACCAATCTGCATGCTTTTGATAATCGTATCCATCACTTGATCCAATGATTTGCAATTCTTTCTGATAAAAGTTAGCAGTTAATGTTAGTTCTTCTATATTGCCATCAGACAGTATACATATTTTACCATTAGTTTTAAGAGCTTTTTGCAAAGTATGGAACCCACTATTTGTAGCAGAACATTCGAAACCATAATCATATGTTTCTATTATTTTCTCTTCTGAATCATATATGTTTTTCGTACCAAACTTCTTTGCAAAATCTCTTCTATTTTTATTAGGCTCAACAACATCCACGTGCTCAATGCCTACATAGTATTTTAAGAAATAACAAGCGAGTAAACCAATAACTCCCATTCCAATTATAAGTACTTTTTCATCCTGTCGCGGGTTTAGTTTCAATACTCCTTTAGCGGCATCACATGAAAGAATAGATAATAAAGCAATTTTAGGTTGTATAGAACTAGGCACTCGAATTACTTTATGCGCCTTAACTATCCCTATCGTTTCATGTCCATAAAAAGAAACTACTTTATCACCTACGTTTACATGTGTTACTTGATTACCAACTTCAATCACTTCACCATAACTTTCATATCCAGTTTTTCTTGGATAAAAAGGATGCGGATCTGTAACATCGGATCCATTATACTGTGGTAACTCGGCCCCAATGCTTATCGATCCTGCGATTGTTTTAACGATAATTTCATCGTCCTGTATGTCCTTAATTTCATTTGTTTCCCACTCAAGTTGTTTAGGCCCTTTTACAATTAACTTATATTGTTCCATTTATATCCTCTCTTTTTATAAAGATGTTATAAGTAATATTGTTATCCATCTAAATTTCGACTAAATTTATTTACCTAATAGATGATAAATTACCCTTGCCCACGTTTATACCTTTAATGCTCCTGTACCTTTCTGTTCAGCGTCTAATACTTCAAGATTACTATTCTGATAACATTTTAAGAAAAGTCGTTGCCGCCCAAATGAAATACGCAAGTTGCGTCACGATATACATCGTAATTTCAAAACCTGTAAGCTTTCTTTCCTTTTTTATTTTCTTTAAATATCTATAAAAACAAAATGAACATAAGATCAGTAAAACAATAGACATTTGATATAGATTATCCACTAAAAGAACTGCCATTTATTTCATCACCTTTCCAATAAAGTGAAACTTTAATCAGTGGGGGGGGTTGTTCATCCTCCACTGATTATCAGCCCTCACCAGTCGGCATTTAACGGGATAAAAAATATATAGTTCAAGCATATCATTTTAACGGAACTAATTAACGCAATTTTCAAATTAAATGAACTTCCTAAGTAAAAAAAGTAACTTTTTGGAAATGTTTCAATACAATATTATGTAATTCAATACGCTCTATATAATATTAGATTAGGTTTTCTTTTACTGTACATGCTTAGGAGGAAGTTTTACATGCAATTGATTCATAACATACAAAAAACGTTTAATAACCTATGTAACTACGATACGTTCAATTTAATACACACTATTCAATCATTAAATATTTCACTTCATAAAATAGCTCCTTTTATTACTTCAGCAGTTAATCTTGAATACGGAAGGAACGTTATCTATCAGTCTGAATTCGTAGAGATTTTAGTATTAAATTTCCCCAGCAAAGCAAAGACCTTTGTGCACGATCATGGAATATCTGTAGGATGTATACTAATAGTCAATGGTACGTTACAAAATATAACGTACGAAAATAATAGCGAGCGGATTGAAGAGTTTACAGAGGGAAATATTTTCACAGTAAAAAAAGATACTGTGCATAAAATGTATAATGCTACAGATTCAGCAGTAATAACTTTCCACGTATATTCCCCACCATTAAAAGATGTCCAAATATATGAATAGTCTTTAGAAGGAGGAAATATGCAAAATTTGAAAGATTACTATATAAAGAGCTTACAAGATGGTCGTAACGTTTGGCTCTATGGACAAAAAGTAGATGTAACTACAGACAAACATTTTGCAGGAACATTAAGTACCATTTCTAATTTATTTACATTGTTTGATGATCCAATACGAAGAGATTCTGTTGGATATGTTAGTCCAAAAACGAAAGAATTTGTCCATACAGCCTTTTTAGTTCCGAATTCCTATAACGAATTATTAATGAGGAGAACCGCTTTTGAAACGTGGAGTTATGCTACAGACGGTGTAATGAGTAGACTATCTGATTACGCAAGATCGAGACTTACTGGCTGGTACGTATCAAAATATTTTTATAAAAAATTCGATGCACAGTTTCCAGATAAAATTACATCTTATTATGAAGAAGCAAGAGATAATCACTTATTCTTAAGCGTAGTTCAACGTGATCCACAAATAAATCGATCTACAGAATCAATGTTGAATACAAACGACTTAGGATTACTAAGAGTTACGAAAAAAACTTCTGATGGAATTTATTTAAGTGGTGCTAAAATGATTGGTACTGCTTCTCCTTATTCAAATGATTTATTAATCTATCCATTAGCAAAACTGACTGATACTCAAAAAGATTTAGCTCACTTTCTCATCGTGGCAGCCAATTCCCCTGGATTACATATGGTTTGTAGAGAACCATTTGCGAATACACATTCAATTACAGTTGATTCCCCTCTTAGCTCACAGTACGATGAAATGGATGCACTATTAATCTTTGATAATGTATTTGTACCATGGGAACGAGTCTTACTATATAACAACCCTGAAGCGTTATGGGCAATAAAGTCAGATGTAGCTTCTAGTAGTTTAGCTTATCACCAAGCAATTGTACGATTAGTAGTAAAGCTAGAATTTATAACTGCAATTGCTTGTGAAATTGCTGAAGCGATCGGTGCTACTACTTATTTGCATGTTCAAGAGAAGCTTGGGGAATTAATTATGCAAATCGAAACAATTCGCGCACTTTTAATTGCTGCAGAAGTTGAAGGTACTACAAATGAAACGAAAACTTATTTGCCGAATTTTAAATATATTGAAACTGCAAGGAATCTTGGTTCCAAATATTATCCCCGTGCAATAGAAATTTTACAATTAATTGGAGCAGGTGGGTTCATTCAACTTCCTTCGAGCTCGAATGACTTCCAAAGTCCGATAGCTAATTTATTGAAAAAGCACTTTAAAGGAACGAATATAGATGCCGAACAACGCACAAAATTATTTAAGTTAGCCTGGGATATCATTGGAAGTCCATTAGGATCTAGACACGAATTGTATGAAAGATTTTATGCCGGAGATCCAATACGAAATACAGCTACGCAATATGTAAATTATGATAAAAATCATTTTAAAAAGATGCTAAGTAAATATTTACATTAATGAAAAAGAGCACTCTTTTCTAAGAGCGCTCTTAAAAAACATATAGTTATTCAGTTACATATATAGTTGCTCCGTCCACAACTGCTACTTTTCTCTGTAATGGTTTCATTTTATTCACCTTTAGTTTTCTTCTTACACATGATTCTTATCATATTTTCTCGTATAGACTTCCCCATTCTGAGTAACTAATTTTAATGCAATTTCACCACAAACTCCATGTGGTATTTCAAATTCACCTTGTGCATTTGAAATACTACGCATCTTACTTTCAATTGAATCTTCATAAATTTTCACATTAGTTATAGGTTCGTTATTTTAATCTACGATAATACCTCTTGAATACTTTGCAACTGCTATGCATTAATCCTCTTTTTTATAATATGTAATCACAACAATTGCACCTGCCACTATAGCGCTACATACAAACAAGAGAATGATTTTGCGCCTCACAACGAACCTCCTAATTCAAATTATTCTTTTCTAAACTGAAAATTAAACTGTCTTAATTGCTTGATTTCCTCAATTACTTTACGAATACCTTCTTCAATCTTATCTTCTTTTACATTCGAAACATTTAACTTTAACAGTTTTTCTTTAGGAAAATTCCTCATATAATTCTTATCAATAGTATCGACACTTATTTGCCTGTCACCTAATTTTTGTATAAGTGTTTCTGTAACTGTGTTTTTCTGCATTTCTAAACAAGTGTGTATTCCAAATGTGTTTTGTCTATTATATGTAAATAATGATGGATCTTCATTTTGCACTTTTTCTAATGTTTCTGCTAGTTTTATTGATCTATTATAGTAGGAAGAATTAATTTTACTTTTATGACGTTCAAACATACCGCTCTTTATATAAATTTCTAAAGCCGCTTGAGAAATCATCGGACTATCAATATCTAGTATCTTTTTGTATGTATAGAACGCATTTGCAATGGATGGTGGAATGACCGCAACTCCAACCCGTAAACCTGGAAAAATAATCTTCGAATAACTTTTCAAATATATGACATGACTACAATTATCCAAGCTATATAATGGATCTGCTTTTGAATCAGTTTCTAAATCTGCTAAATAATCATCTTCCACTATAAATACATTGTATCTCTTAGCCAATAGTGTGATTTTTTCTTTCTCATCTTTAGAATAAGACGTTCCAAGCGGATGATGATATCTCGGTATCGTATAGAAGAATTTTATTTTTCCGGTTTGAAATATTTGCTCCAATTCATTCAAATCGATACCTTCATTCGTACGTTTAATACCGATTACAGGAACTTTATTTATTTCTAGATAATCAATATATAGATGATATGTTGGTTGTTCAATTAATACAGTTTCATTTCCATTCGGAAATGGTATAGAAGTTAATATAGCAAGTGCCTGCTGAACACCTGATGTTATAAAAATATTTTCTTCTTTTGTAAAGACTTGATAATTTGCTAGTTGTTTTTGAATAACTGGTATTAAAGATGGTAAGCCTTTCGGCGTTCCATATACAAACAAATCATTTTTATACGTATCAATAGCCTTATTAATACAATGTTGAAAATCTAAATACGGAAAAACATCTGGATCTGGTGCTGAGGAGGCAAAATCAATTATCTCGTTATTTTCTATAGTACTCTCTGATTTTTTAACAACGTAGTATCCACTTTGAGGGACAGAATATATAATGTGACGCTTTTCTAATTCATGAAGCGCACGTATAACTGTTGCCTTATTACATTCATATTGCGTAACGAGTGACCGTATAGACGGTAATTTCTTTCCTTCTCTTATTTCTCCATTTTGAATCATATTTTCTATGTCGTTTAAAATATGTAAATACTTATACATCTTACACCTCCTTCAGTAATTCTATATTTAATTATATCGATTTTTCATTCATATAGCATTCATTCCTCAATTAGTTAATTTTCCGATCATCTATATCGTAAATCCCAATAGCATATGAATCATTTTCAATCCATTTCTTTACTGCTTCTGTTTTAAGTACAACTTCAACTTCTTTTTCTATTTTCTGTCCAAGTTCTCTCGCCCCTACTTCATCATCGCTAATCTTAGTTTTTATATCAATGGTAACAGGTTGATTCTTTTTATAATTTATTTGCTGAATACCAAACCCTTCATATCCATTTTTTCTGAATACGTCATCAAATATATGTCCAAAAACTTGATTCCATCTACTCTCTGCCTTTACAACTTCTCTATTTCTTTGAGTTATATTGATTTTATAAGACGTTACACCTTGTATCACCAATCTTTTATTAATATCATTTTTTATTTCGTTACTATCTTCGCTATCAGCAATCTCTAAATCTAATATTCTTTCTTTTTCATCTCTTATAGCAGCACTAAAAAAAGATTCCTCCTTTACCGCTGCTGTGGCAATATCCATCACTATAGAATCTTCACTTTTAGCATCTTCAATGTCATTCTCACAGGCACATAATAAAGCAAGTGGAAATAAAAATACAAGTAACTTCTTTCCCTTTCTCATGCAGCACCCCTCCATATATTTTCATTTACGATAAACTTTTTACTTTGACATATAAATACCTTCTTTAATTATTAAATTTAACATTATTTCACATTTACCCCACTTAACAAGGGAATTACAATTAATAAATAGAATATCTCTATGAATAAATAAAAAGTGAGGGATATATAATGCAACATGTAAATACGATTGATATTAGTAATGTACTACAATTGGAAAAAACTCTTTCGACTTTATTAAATAAAATGATTTCTTCAAAACTAGACCTTGAAAATTGGTTAAAAGAGCAGTCAAAAGTAATTTGGGACATCGAAGAACAATTAAGATCACATTACATCGCCTTTCAATGTAATACGGATGATGAAGAAATAAAGGATACTTTTGAACATGATCAACAATTTGTAAAGCCACTTTTAAAGCGGTACCAAAATTTATTGGATAATAAATATTTAGAGTCACCTTTTCGAATGGAATTAGATTCTAACGTATATGGTTTATTAGATACAAAAATAAAAAATGCTCAAAAGTTATTTTGTGAGGAAAATATCGAATTAGAAATAAAGGAAGACAAATTAGTCACAGAGTACTTTGAAATCACTGGAGGATTAAGTGGAATTTGGGACGGAGAAGAAAAAACGATAACAGAATTACAATCCTATTTACAAGATTCGAATCGTGACACCCGTAAAAAGGCAAAAACCATTATTTCTGAACAATTTTTATCTGTTGAAAAAGAACTCCAAAACATATTAAATCAATTAATTGAAATTCGCCATCAAAAAGCAAAAAATATTCAACTAGAGAATTATCGCGATTATATGTTCAAAAAATACGAGCGTTTTGATTATTCAGCGATAGATTGCTATGAACTAGCTGAATCCATACGTAAGTATGTTGTGCCTCTTAAAGATAAAATATTGCTAGAGAAAAAAGATAAACTGCAATTGGATACACTTCGCCCGTGGGATGTATCAGCTGTAACTCCAGATCAAAAAGTACTTAAACCTATTGCAAATGAAAATGATTTAATTGAAAAGAGCACTCATATCTTTAATAAACTAGATGTTGAATTTTCAGCACTTTTAACCCGAATGTATAAACACAATTGTCTTGATTTAACAAGCCGCAAAGGAAAAGCAGCTGGTGGCTTTTGTGAGTACTTACCAGCTTCACAATTATCTTATATTTTTATGAACTTAAATTATACACAAGATGATATTGTCACTTTTATACATGAAATGGGTCATAGTATTCATAACGAACTCATAAAACCATTAAAATTACGACAGTATATAGAAATTCCAGCTGAAACAGCTGAGCTAGCCAGTATGACAATGGAGTTATTCTCGCTTAATTATTGGGATACCTTCTATACAGACAAAAAAGATTTAAAACAAGCAAAAATTAACTTCTTTAAAGATGTTATTTCATATTTACCTATTATGCTTATTGTCGATCAATTTCAACACTGGCTGTATGAAAATCCAAGTCATACTTCTGAAGAAAGAAATGAAAAATACTTACAACTTCAAAAACATTATCAGTCTAGCGTCATACATATTGATGGCTACGAAAACTGGATAGCAACGAGTTGGCTACCTGTACTCCATATTTTTGAAGTACCATTTTATTATATTGAATATGCGATCGCCCAACTTGGTGCATTACAAATGTATAAACAATATAAAGAGGATCCTAAGCAAGCGCTAGAAAATTATAAAAAGGCATTATCACTAGGAAGCTCGCAATCTATAAAAGAAGTGTATGATGCAGCCGGTATTCGTTTTGATTTTTCTGGTGAAACAATTAAAGAACTAATGCTATTTGTAGAAAAAGAATTAGAATTACTTGAGCAATTATAAGAAGAAAGCTGCACCTATATTTTTGGTGTAGCTTTCTTCTTTATTTTATTAATCAGCTCTATGTACTGAGTATCTCCATATCCGATTGTTGGAAAAAGATAAAACAACTTTATTAATAATTCACGAGTTGATAAATCTTTATTTTTAGAGATGAATTTCATTACTGCATTATCTTCTGTTAACATTTCTAAAAATAAGTCTATAGCCTGATACATTACAGGTGGTACCTTATGAGAGGTCTTTTTATGGTTTACTAATACTTCATTGTATATAGAAGAATACTTCCCCAATTCAAGTTCAATTTGATTTACTTTAAATTCATCCTCTCTAAAGCTATTTAAGTATACCTTCCCTTCATAAACAGACTGTTCAAGGTGAGAAAGTATGGTAAGTAGGTTCATTTGACAAAACATATCTTCACCAAACCATAAAACAATACATTTATAATTTTTCGTAAAAAGTTTTTCTAACGGATCTATAACCTTTTTTGTATAACTTTCTACGGAACTGTTATGTCCTTCCGCTCTTGTTTTAATAAAATCCTCATCAAAAACTTGTGTAGTAGCAGGGTTCACACACATTGCCTCATTAAATGGTGCATAATCAGAATCACCCATTAGCTTTTTATTTTTAAATTCTTCATACATAACTTGACCATTTAATATGTTAAGTACCTCTTTATCAAATAGCTCACTCTTCCTATTTCGTAACTGTTCAAACTCTATTTTTCTAGAAATATTCATTTTAAACGCCCCTTCTTTATTTAAATTTAGTTTAACAAATGATTGGATAGGCATTTTGTTAAGTTGATATTCTCTTGGATTCATTCCAAAAACATTTTTACATATTCGATTTAGCCGTTCCTATTTATAGTGCGATAGAATATTCATTTGCTGGAAATGGGAATATCGTTGACTATGAGTATTCTATTACAAAAGCACTATTTGAAGGCTACCAAGAGGAAAATGAGCTACCAAAAGAGATGAAAGACAAGTTTCCGTTATTTATTAAATTAAAGGAGATTTTTGAATATAGCTTAATGCATATGTATTGGGATAAAGAAGAATTAACGGAGGAACAAGTACGGATTATGAACCTTTATAGGATGAAGATCGAAAATAAGAATACCTATATCAATATTTAAGAATGCCGTTGTTTAACTGCAAGGAAACTTTGGTTAAACAACAGCATTTATTAATTAGCTGACAACCTTTTTTATGACTTATAAATACTGATTCAATAATCTTCTCAAATACACTTCATTTTGCGGTGATACTTTTTCAGAAAATCTAGCTGCAATAATTATAGGAGCCCATTGAAAAACTTCATCTCTTGATAAGCCGGTACGACTGCAATATATATGTAAATACATCTCAGCTAATTCTACCGAAGATTGTGAGTACAACCAATATGTTCAAAATACATCTGCGCGAATATCACCTGAACTAGCATCTACCCAATCTATAACTTTCACTTTCTCTTCCTTACTCAAAATCAAATTAAATGGATGAAAATCTCCATGGCATAGCCTAAAATTAAATGTAATAGAATCTAATTTTAGTAATATGTTTTTCTTTTTGTTTTCATCCAATTTATGCACAGATTTAATTTGACGCTCTAACCTTTCCCTCATTAACTCCATTTCATCTGTATTTACATGTATAGCATGGATCTTTTTTTGCTCATTAACACAAAGGCTGATATAACGCTCTGCCTCATTTAAATTATTAAGCAGAAGATCACCAATGTTGTCCCCTTTTACATGTTCCATAATAATTGCCTGTCTATTTTGTATCTTTTTCACTTCAAATACGTTTGGAACTGGCAACCCACATGAATACGCATATTTTTGTTTTTTTGCTTCATTCATAGACTCTGTATCTGGGAGGTAATCTTTAAATAATTTTACAACCTTATCATCAGTTAAATAAATTTCTGCAGTATTCCCTTTTGCAATTGGATTACCTAGATTCATTTCTCTCCTTAAAATAAATTTGAATAACGCTTAATCCTTTTCTTTGCATTCACTCTAATCATAACGAAAACCTTCTTCACGAAGATATAAAAAACTTACCACTTTCTATCCTTAAATAGAAAGTGGTAAGTTTAGTTCTTTAGGAATATTGGAATGAAACTCTGGTGTATACACAATAGAAAATGAATATCCCTGCTCAATAAATGATACTTCATTATTTTTACATTCAAAGGGAACATTATTTATCTTAAAGTTATTATGGATTCGCTGTAAAAATGCGACGTCTGGTGTTCCGAAAGAAACGTGTACTTTCGGTGATAGAGCTTTCATCGCGATTGGAATCCAAGGTCGCTGCCACCAAGTCGCGACGATATATGCAGTGCCACCTATAACAAAGTTAAAAATATCCCCATCTTCCATCGTTTTCATATTTAGATTTGATTTTAACCATTCCGTAAAAACAGGTACACTCTTAACGGGAAGACCGATTTCCCTTACGTATAAAATGTTTAAAGGTGAATATGGTACTAATACATCTTCTTTAACATAACTATGCGCAATAATTTCGAGTAGATTTCCATCTCCGTCTTTAAAGTATAAATTGAATAGACCATTCTCTTCACCAATTACATTTCCATTTTGCCATTTCACAATGAGT
Source organism: Bacillus sp. BF2-3 (assembly GCF_008368795.1). Taxonomy (NCBI): domain Bacteria; kingdom Bacillati; phylum Bacillota; class Bacilli; order Caryophanales; family Bacillaceae; genus Bacillus; species Bacillus sp. BF2-3. The sequence continues at coordinate 33,344 of NZ_QOSA01000030.1, read as the reverse complement.
AATCCAGAGTCGTTTAACCACCTTGCTGTTTCATGGAATTTTGAATATGGGATTTCAAAAGCAAAATGTGCAGGTGCGATTGGTTCATACACTTCTTGAAAACTAATTTTTGTATAAGGTGTTACTTCAAATTGAATGAAGGATTCTGTTTCTTTTTTTATTGGAAAAGATAATATGTCCTTATAAACTTGTTTTACCCCTTCTATGGAAACCGTTTGTAGTTTTATATCTGATATATGTGTAATCACTTTACATTCCCCCTCATTTCTTATTATCTATTCGTATTGTATTACAATTATAAATAGATAAAATCAAACGGAAGGATGGATTTTTCATATAGAAACTACAACTTTAGTATGAATATGTTAGCTCCAATTATTTTTTATTTCCGCTATAACAATTTCTGGTTTATCCCAGTGCAACATGTGTGTAGTATCAGGAATTACTTTTACTATACTGTCCGTTTTCTCTTTAAAAATATTTACTGTCTTATCTCTATAATCCGCCCAAACTTGTGGGACTGTAGCTCGAAGTAATACAATATTAGCCGGTAGCTTCTCATATATATCTATTGTTTCATCTTTATGCATACCTCTTATTATATTACTAGCTGTATTTCCCCTGGCATGCCACCATACTTTATTATCCATTTCGATCCCTAGATCCTTTACAGCAACTTCTAACAATGAAGACCACCTAGTATAAGCTTCTTTTTCACTTTTGAAAAATTTGTCCCAATTATTAAAAACGTATTCATCAAAGTCCTTTTCATAATAAGCAATTTCTTCTTCCAACGTTTCTTCTCGAAGCCTTTTTGTTTGATATCCACCATCAATAAGAATACTTCCTTGTACTTTTTCTGGATGATTTAACAAATAAAATAACGCTACAAAACTTCCCCATGAATGTGATAGAAAATAGAAGTATTTGATTCTCAATTCATTTATTATTTCATTTAACCAATTTGCTAAATTGTGCATCTCATAATCTTCTGTTCTTTCAAATGGGGGTGTTTTACCATGTCCAGGTGCATCAACGGAGATAAATCTATACTCTTCTTTTAATTCCTCAGCAATTTCTATAAAACTTAAACTCGTACTACCTAATTCATGTAAACAAAAGATAACGGGCTTCTCATTATTCCCCCATTCAGTAATATGTACATTTATTTTTTCATTGCTAATATAGTAACGTTTCAAAACATTTATCCTCCATATTTTGATTTTTTAATTTACACTTTATTTATTTCTATTATTTTCAAGTATTTCCTGTATTCTTTTCCACACAAAAAGCTGCTTTTCTTTAAATGAAAAGCAGCTTTTACACTAAAATACATTATAATTTAACAGCAATAATCATAAATCTTTTTGAATTCGTACGAATCCCTTTTTCAGAACTATACGTATCAATGAACTTTTGTAAAATAGTAAAATCCTCTTCCTGTTCTCCGAATCTAGGAATAATAGGGGTATGTTTTAATAAGAAAATGAGATCTTCAGACCTACTGTAATAATCAGTAACATCATATTCACGTACTTGCACGAGATCAAGTCCTGCACTAATAAGTTCATTCATATAATTTTCTTTTAAAGTACCATCCCGTTCACCTAAGCATTGTCCTCTACCAAATGCTTCTTTCAGGTTTAATTTATCATGCTCACTTACTTGTTGTGTTAAGAAAAAGGCACCCTTTTTCATTACTTTCGCTAACTCAGATGCCAGAAACGGGGCATGACAACTTGAAGCAATATCAAAATGTGCATGTGGAAATGTTAAAGCTTCAGAACCCATTTGAAGAAACTCAACATTTTGTACACCTGATTTTTTCAAGTTAGAATGTGCCGTTGCAATCATGCCGTTAGAATTATCAATTCCAATCAACAATTTAGCTGATGATGCTATGTTAAGTACATTTTCTCCTCCGCCTGTACCAACATCAAGTAAAATATGTGATGGTTTACACCTTTCTTTTACCTCACTATAAAAGTCCCATGTATCTCCTACAGTTTCACATTTTATTTTGCTAAAATCCCATCCATTTAATCTTCCTACTTTATCATAGAAGCTTTTATACTCTAATTCGTTCATCTTATTACTTCCCCTTTGTAAAAATAAATTAAATATGTATAATAACCTACGACACTCTTTAATTATATATTATAAAATACAAATTATTAAAACAACATTTCCCTTCACACTACAATAAGTTTACATAACATTTTTATGATTTATCTTTATCTATATATTCTAAATGCCCTCTTCCCCAACTACACATACTATCCAAAACAGTACTGACTGTTTTTCCATGTTCAGTTAAGCTATATTCTACTTTAGGTGGTATTTCTTGATAATGCTTATGAATCTTATAAATCTCTTTCTCTTGTAAAAAGGCCTGGCCATAATAATGAAATTGCACATACTGTTCTATATTTAATGCAAAATAGTTTTACTACGGGTAATGTATTATTTCCAGATGGAGGGTACACATATCATTAAATTATTAGCAACAAAAGCCCCTTATTACAGTGGCTTTTGTTGCTAATAATTTAAACATCGCTGAAGTAATTTAGAATAAACTATTAGCAACAAAAGCCCCTTATTATTTTGTTGCTAATAATTTAAACATCGCTGAAGTAATATAGGATTCTCTTTTATTAGTTCTGCTAACAACAATAATTGCGGAAAAGGTCATAAGATTAACTCTTTATCCAGCAACCCCTTTTGTTCTCGAATCATTCCGCCTCCTCGCATAAAAACCGCCCTAATTTCTATTCCCTACAATTTTATATAAAATCAATATTATAAAGTAGGATTCAACAACTTCTTACAGAATTCTATATTTAATACATATTGGACGGATTATTTTCAAATTCCTCTATAAAAAAGGGAGGTCATACAATTGTGAAATTTGTACAAGAACGAAGATTAACTGTCAAGACAACTTTTTCAAAAGAATACAAGATTTTTATTTTTGGTTTACTCATTTCACGAATCGGGGATTCACTATATACTTTTGCACTGCCTTGGATTGCCTATCAATTAACTGGTTCAGCTGTAATTATGAGTTCTTTATTTGCTGTTAACGTATTGCCAATCGTTTTATTTGGCCCTTTAGTTGGTGTACTAGTTGATCGATATGATCGAAAAAAGTTACTTTGGATGGCGGATATTACCAATATTATTTTAGTAAGTCTCGTACCAATTTTACATGCATTACATCTATTAGAAGTCTGGCATTTATACGTAATTACTTTTATCTTAGCAGTTATGTCCATGCTTTTTGATGTAACAACAGTTACAGTCATTCCACACATCGCAGGTGCATCATTAACGAAGGCTAATTCTTTATATCAAATGGTTAATCAATTGGCTAGTTTGTTTGGTCCAATCATAGCTGGGCTTTTCATATCTTTTATTGGCGGCTTTCAAGTACTTTGGATTAATGTTCTTTCATTTATTGCTACATTAATTGCTGTGATTATATTACCTTCTATGAAAAACTTAAATAAAAAGAATACTGATAAAAAAACATTGCAAAATGTACTAAATGATTTGTTTGATGGATTTAAATGGCTGAAAAATGATCGGTTAAATATAGCTTTGTCACTTCAAGCAATGGTAGGTAACTTTGGAGCAAGTGCTGTTTTAGGTGTACTTATGTATTATTTATTGTCGACATTAAATCTTACCTCCACACAAAGTGGCTATAATTATACTTTAATAGGAATAGGTGGGCTTTTAGGAAGCTTAATTGCCGTTCCTTTAGAAAAGAAATTTCGACGTGGTGTACTTATTCCTTTACTCCTATTTTTGGGAGCGCTTGGATTAACATTTGCTTTGTGGAGTACATATTGGCTCGCTCCCGGAATTGCTTTCGGTATCGCGATGACATGTAATATCACATGGAATACGATTGTTACATCAATTCGGCAGGAAACTGTTCCATCCAATTTGCAAGGACGTGTTTTAGGTTTTTCTCGTGTACTTACACGATTATCTATGCCATTGGGGGCATTAGTAGGTGGAATTATTTCAGCCTACAATCCTGTATTTATATTTGCTTTAGCTGCTTTTACTAAAATAATTGAAGTCTTTATTGCCTTATGTAGTCCGATACGAAAACTGTAAAGAGGAAAAATTATATATTTTGAGATATTAATAAAATAAAAAAAGGCATAAAACATGCCTTTTTTTATTACTTATTTGTTTATTGGATAACAAACTTCTGTAACCCACTTATTAGGATCGGATTCCATCGCTGGGCTCACATGATAAATATTAAACATCGGGCCTGCTAATTTGTAACCCTCTGTCTCAATCCATTTTGCCGCAGCCTCATTTACAGCTGTCATCTGTTCATAACTTCCATTAACTGTTATAGAAGCTACATGAGTCGATTCCATATTTTTAAATGTAACGTCTTTTGTATTTTCGTGCTTACCTAGAATACTTAGCTGTATTTCTATATCTACATCATTTTCTTTGTATTCACGATCATGGAAAACCGCAATACTATAACTCGGTTGGGCAATACTAATATTTTTCATTTGAATTTCTTGCATTAATACACTCCATAAATCACCTTCGCAATTATACGATGGAATAATCTTTCTAACACTAGCTACAGTTCTTTCTGGAATTTCTTTTATTGAAACATGATAATTCATCTCAACAACATCCTCTCTCATCGTTTTCATTGAGTCTTCGAGGAGACGTAATTGTTTTTGGAGGTTATTCATGTCTTCTTTAATTTGAGCACTACGATTTAAAAATTGCTCTTTTATGGTATCTATATTATCGCATTCTATTATTTCTTTGATGGTAGCAATATTAAACCCCATAGCTTTTAACGTTTGAATTTGATTTACTTTTTTTAATTGGTCTGCTGAATAAAATCGATATCCACTCTGCTCATCGACTTTTACTGGTTGTAGTAATTCCACTTTATCGTAGTGTCTCAACATTCGTATACTAATGGAAGATAGTTTTGAAAAATCCCCTATTTTAAACATGATTTCCTCCTATAAGTTACATCTACTTTGAAGCTCAACTTTATCTTAAACAATGACATTGTGTGAGGGTCAACTGTTTATAACGTTTGAATTATATTTCTTTAATTATTTACCCTTATACACTCTTCTGTCTTATACCTATAAAGATTGATAATAATCCGTTCACAGCTAATAAAATTACTATAATACTTGTAAGTAAACCTACATCTGCCGCAAATATTTTTATCGTACGCCATGGTGAGCTTGTACAATAAGCAAGAAGTGGGATGAAAATAATAGATAATAGTAGGAATAGAGTCCCTACGAATAACCAAGTTAATTTTTTTACAGTTTTCTTATGTTTATATTTTTTAATTAACATAATTGATGAAATGAAAAGCGCGAGTATAACTGTAGACATAACAATTTGTGTAAATGGTATGCTTTTATGGGGATCAACCGGTTCTTCTTCATTCAAAATATTAATAATCCCCTTTTTTAATACTGAAAGTGCTGGTTCTTCTAATACATGATTTTTATTTGTTAAAATCACACCACCCCAGCCACTTTTATTTAAAGTAAATATTTCTGTACGAGCATCGGGCGTTGATCCTGAATGCCAAATCATCGTTTCGCTTTCATTTATACTTGTTGTTCTTAATCCAAAACCATAGCTTTTTTCTGAATTTATGTTATAAAGTGGTGTAAGATAAAGGTCGATGTTTTCTTTCTTTAAAAATTGAGTATCTTCTTGTCGATTCAAAAACATAATAAATTGAATCATATCTTCCAAATTTGCGGTAATATAACCATACGGTGCCCCGGCATTATCATAGGACACTACACTTTTTCTTGGTATGCCAAACCATGACTGATAACCTGTTAAATAGCCTTTTTCATATGCAGTTTCTTTACTTGCTGCCGCACCATTCATATTTAATAGCTGAAAAACATGTTTTTCCATATATGAGGAATATGTATCATTTGTAATTTCCTCAATAAGTGCACCTAAAACAATATAATTCGCATTACTATATTGATATTTTTCTCCTGGTAGAGCAGTTAATTTTACATTTGAAAGTCTCATTACATTTTCTTTTAATGCTGTAGAACTTTTGGATTGCTTATCTGATATTAATAAGCCTTCATATGTGTTTATTCCGCTTGTATGAGTTAAAAGGTGTTGGATTGTTATAGATGAGGATATTTGAGAATCTTTTAGTTTAAACCAAGGAAGATGTTGTTGAACTGAATCCTCTAATTTTATCTTTTTGTCTTCTATTAATTTCACTATAGCTAAAGCTGTTAAAGATTTGCTTATTGATCCGATTGCAAATGGTGTTTTACTAGTTATTTTTTTTTCAGATTCCCCAGTAATCCCCCACGTTTTAGTGAAGAATACATCTTTATTATGTACAATTGCAACAGCAGCCCCTGGAATATTCTGTTCTTTTATAAATTTTTCAATATACTTATCTAAAGTAGCTTTAATATCTTGCTGAGCATATGATTTTGGATGAATGATACATAATACTATTACATTACAAAGAATATAGATTTGAAATAGTTTATAGATAGTTTTCTTCATTATACTTTAGATAGCTTTCTTTTTTTATAACTTACTAAGCTAATAAACACTACTACAGAGAGCATAAAGCTAATCATTATTAATAAAACGTTCCACCATTGATTCTCTGATATGCGATATAAAATATTATAATTAAATGTATTTTTTCTATTAGTTGAATTAAATGATTCAGTTAAAAATATTGAAAATGTAGTTTGCGAGATGAGGTAAGTAATAAATGCGATGAATATGCCACGTAAGATAAATGTGTTGAATTTTCCTTTTTCATTTTGAAGTTGTTTCATTTTAACTTGTAAATCAATTTCATTTATTTCTATAAAATCTTTAACAAATAATTGAGGGGTACCTAAATCATCTATACTGTCTTCACCATGTTCACGACACTCTTGAATATGTTCTAATATTTGTCGCTTAATATTTTCCCTTTCTTCTAAACTAATATCGTATTGCTTTAATTCCTTAAGTACGTCTCTTAAAAATTGCTTTTCTTTACCTATCAATTTATTCCTCATTTCAGAAGGTCTCCTTTCAAACCGCTTTTTAATAATGTTTGAATGTCCAATTGCAATTCTAACCACTCATTAATTTTCTTCTCAAGACGTATTTTCCCATTTTCATTAATTTCATAATAAATCCTTACTTTACCACTGTCTGTTACCTCTTGATAAGTATTAACCCACTCTTGATTTTTCAACTTAGTTAAAATAGGATAAATACTTCCTACTCCTTTCAATTTTAAATTGTTTATTTCAAGTTCTTTCATAATCTCATAACCATAACTTTTCTTTTTCGACAAAATAGATAATACACACATTTCTAAATGACCTTTAATTAAACTTGTTCTATCCATAGGATAAATTTAACAGAAATATATACTTCATTCAAGTATATATTTCTGTTAAATTTAAAAAATCAGACAATCCAAAATAAATTAATAAACAAAACATATCACTTACGAACGGTTTTCAACCTTAATTTTCGCTTTTATAATATAATAATTACACAATATACTATCATTTATCACTATTTGTTTTGTATCTCTCCTTCCATATACTTCTTTTCTTATTGAAAAACATTGTATGGAGACATAAAAATACTAAAAGATCCAATTTCTTAATTTTGATATTAAGAAATTGGATCTTCTTTCATTACCTTGTATTAATCATGCTGCGCTAATATATACATTATAAAGAATATATGTTTTATTAATTTATGTTAATAACACATAAACTAATAAAATTTACTGATTACTCTCCAGACATTCATAAACCGCCATCATATCTCGTTTATCCAACTCACGTATGCGATTAAAAATTGATATTTGCGCAACAGCTTCTGTTAATAAGCTTTCATCCACAACATCACTTACTTTTCCAGTTAACCACGTTTGTACATCCACGCCCTCAACAACTTCTTTTAACCCTTCGTCATTAATACCACTTGCATTACAAGTTACACATGGAATTGTTAGTTTAAAGACACCATCATGTAGATTATCTTCGGTTATCACTTTCTTACCTTTACAAAATGGACATGGATTACTTTTTTTAATTTTATTAATTTGAGTAACTAATTTTTTGTATCCAAACGCTTCGTATACATACGTAAGTTTTTTATATTTACCATTTGTGAAATACTTATCTATAATGGCTTCTCTCGTTTCATAAACATTAGGGAAATCACAAACAGTTACCTGATTATTAACACTAATGGATTCGATATTTCCTTTTATTTCGCTCCAGAATGGTAAGACATTTTGTAACACCATTTCATAGTTTGAAAAGCTTGCTTGTTCTAATTCAAACATTTTCAATGCAACTTGTGCTTTTCTTGGCAATAAAGAAACATCTTCCGTCAATACCATATCGCCACCAACAATAGACTTCAATGTAACAAGTGCCGGTAAATCACCAACTGTTTTCAATACTTTATTAATAGGCTGATTGATTATTTCACGAATATCTACGTTACCAAATTTAAGTGGCTTATGATGATTTAAAACCGTCCCCTCACAAATTGGACATTTCATCATTTTTTTTGAACTCTTAATTTCTTCTTTAATAGGTGCTTTTGAAATAACAATATATCCACCAATAATTGTATTAAATCCTACCCATGTTCTGCGTGTCTTTCCTTTTTTATCATAAAATGATTTTTCAAAATATCCGTACCAAAACGTATGATTTTCTTCTTCTGACATATCATTATAGCTCTTTGACAAATCGTGACCAATCTCATTTTTTATTTCTTCGAATAGAAATTCTATTTTTTCATGCTGATAAAATTTTAATACCTTCATGATTTCTGGATCGAATAGCCCATCCCAAAATGGAACACTTTTATCTTGAATGGCAATATCTTTATCAAAAACTTCAATTTGAAGACGTCCAGAACAAGATGGACAATGATTGTCCTGTGAATAGAAATCAAAACTTCTCGTATCTTTATTAATTGGATGAGTAGCTACAATATGATTAATTAATCCACCAATCTCATATAAGAAACTATATTGACTATATAAATGTCTTTCAAGATCAATAGCAATAACAGGTGCGATTGTATCAGATTCATATTCACCATAAATTAACCTAGCCATTGATGATAAACTTTTTAAAATACCGCCCTTATAAACATTTTCGGCATTTTTAAAATAGTTAATATGATTTTCTTCTAAATAGTGAACTCCTTTTTTCTGCTTAAGCATTGAAGAGATATTTATTTTCTTTGTGCTATTCACATTACTTTTTTGACGATAGTAATCCTCATGATTAACAACATCCAAATGCTCTACAGATTCATTCTGCCTTTTTCCAAAATCAACTATATAATCAGAGCTTTCTAACATGTAACGATTATGCTCAATCATAATGATAGAAACTGATTCATCTTGCAGAATACCTCTAATACTATCGATAAATTGATTTAAAATATTTTGTGATAAACCTTTTGAAGGCTCATCAAAAATGAATAATGTATGTGGATTTCTAGTGTTTGCAAATAATTCCGAAACTAAATGAACACATTGAAACTCACCTGTCGATAATGTTTGTGTTTTTCTCTCTAATGTTAAATAGCCAAGTCCTAATTTAATTAGTAGGCTCAAACGTTTATAAGCGATATCTTCATTTGGAAGTTCATCAATAATATCCTCAATCGAGCGCTCAAAAATATCATCAATGTCTTCACTATACTTTGTCAGTTTCTTTTTAATATCTAGGAAAGTTGCTACAGTTGATCGACTTGTAATTGATTGATTTCGGTCTTGTCCTACCATAACTAATTTATCTTTTGGATATCGTTTCAAAAAATCTGTAGCTAGACATTCGTTGACAAGTGTAGATTTCCCACATCCTGATTCTCCTGTAACTGTTACAAGCCTGTTTTTAGGAATTTGAAACTCCTCCATTTGGATATTACGGCAATATAAATCATAGAATGTATATAATTCTGTTGGTATTTCTTTATTTCGATCCCACAGTATTGACTTTGGTCTTGGTGATTCTTCCACAATTTTCCCGCCATATTTTCCGCTACCAGGTCCAAAGAACAATTGCTCATCAGATGTATCTAGTACTGTATCTGAATGATCAATAAGCCAAATTTGATTTTTACACCCTAATCGTTTAATCTCTTCTAAAATTTGTAATAAAGTTTCATGATCAAGTCCAACTGAAATCTCATCAATAATAATTACAGCATTTTCACTTACTGCCATGAATTCGGCCAAATAAAGTCGTGTTAACTCTCCACCTGATAACGTACCCATAATTCGATTTAATGTTAAATAACCAATGTTCATATTAATAATATTTTGCAGTATATGCTGTTTTTCTTCACTAATATTTAACTCTTTTGCTAGTGAAAGAATAGATTCAACACTTAAATCATTAATATTTGAAATTGAATGTGGCTTGGCCAACAAATCAATTTCATGTTGTTCAATTTCTTCACTATAACGTTTTCCCTTACATTTTTTACACTCAACATTTTTTGTAGTACCACGGCCTTTACAACCAGTACACCAGCCTAATTGATTATTAAATGAAAAGACCTCTGGAGAAAGATTAAATACTTCAGCAAGTTTTTCCCGAACCTCTGTAAAAACACCAGTATGAGTACCAATCGTTGAACGCGGATTAGACGAAATCGATGATTTTCCTAGAAAAAGTACTAAAGGCATTTCTTCCATCTTAATGGCACTAAAATTTGTTTCCATAATGTTAGGAAATAAATATTGATATTCAGCCTTTGGTAATAAAGAAACTAATCGTTTTTTTGATTCTTCACCAATTGTTTGGCAAAAAGTTGTTTTACCCGATCCAGATAAACCAGCAATTCCAAACGATTTATTAAACGGTATAGTTGCATCTAATTTATTTATGTTATTAGCAATTAATTGATTTACTTTCATATTAACCTCTATTCTTATTTATTCACAAAAGCATTTTTACAATATAATAATTACATAATGAATATTACCTATTATGCAATTATCCTCTCACTTCATGAATCTTATCCTTGTATATTTCAAACCACTGTTGCCATTCATCTTTAGAAAATTCTTTCTCTTCTCCTTCTAAAACGAAAGTAAAAAGATTTAAACAAATATGCCAACCAGCTACATCTCTCGGTGTATGATCTGTTAATTCATGAATGTACTCTTTAAGAAGTAAAAGAGTACCATTTTCCTCATTATGTATTTCAAATCTGACACGGTCTTTATCCCAAGTAAATTCAAGTACTGAGTTTAGTTGACACTCTAAAATATCAATATTTATGAATGAACCGTCCATCATGTCGAACTTTATTATTCCAGCAGTTTTAAGGCTTTCAATCTGTAAATTGGGCATCCATTTTTTCAGCTTACTGTTTTCTGTTAATACAGACCAAACTTCTTCTGCCGTATATGGAAATTGGCGTTCAAATTTTACAATATATCCATCAGTTAGTTTCCTAATTTCAGCTATCATTTTGATTGTCTCCTTATATAGAATATATGTTCCCATTTCATTTTACACGAATATAAATATAAAATAAATATTTATGTCAACGAAGTGTTAATTTAAAGTGAATGGTGCTGAGAAAAACTTAAATATTTTCTAAATCGAATTATATAATATTGAAAATTAAATATAGATTTATGTACAAATAAAAAAGCCGCATTTGCGACTTATGAAATCATAGGATTAACTCCTTTTTTTGTTGAATGATTAGCGCTTAATCGCATCGACAATTAGCGATGGAAAACCAAGTTTATCGCCTTTATTTCTAGAATCATACCTTTTCGAACGGAAAATAACACCGTCGTTTGCATCCCATTCGTTGTAATAAAACCGACCATTTTCATCACAATATTCAAGTAAAACTACCTCGAATCCAGCAGTTTCAAACATTTTCGTTAATGTTATATAATTATGAACGATTTTATGACTTGCTGCTGGATGATCTTTCGGACCGGGGCCCCCTATTTGAACTATATTTTGATATGCCTCATCCTGAAAGAATGCATCAGGGACTCCGCACCGAATATGACCAGATGGTTTTAAAAATTCATAACAAATTTCAGCTGCTCTTACACCTTCTTCAAAAGTAAGGTGTTCCCATACATGCTCAGCTAAAATAGCTGAAATAGAGTTGTATTCAAATCTTTCTTCCCACGTAGCTTTATCTAGTAAGTTAAGTTCATCTTCTTGCGTTTGAATCCAACCTGGATTATTATTAAACACTCCAGCTCCGACAACTACTTTAATTTCGTCTTGTTTTATTGCCACCATGTTCACCTCTTAAATATTTTAATTCATTAATATATTCTATGTTTACTATTATCCTTCCTCCTTTAACAAATTTAGTACCATGAGTCCAGTACAATACCGAACTCATGTCCTAAAAACTCTCTAACGTAACAATCTGTCTAACTCTATAAAATTAGTTCATAATATACGATTTTTCTTACAGAAATATAGCACACCAAACATTAGCATAATACCAATTACGTAAAAAATTGTTGTTCCGCTCCCACCAGTATTAGGAATTACCCAATTATTCTTCGCATTTTTCACTGTTATTTTTTGTGTCTTTACTGCTTCTGTAATTTCTATTTCTATTGGATCCCTAAGTAACATATATCCGTTTGGCGCTTTTATTTCTTTTATCGTATATTTTCCAAGTACTAATTGACTGGAAATCACCTTTCCTTTTTCATCCGTTGTTAATCTAGCCACTTCTTTACCCTCTTTATCTAAGACTTGAAATATAGCGCCTTGTAGTTTTAAATTGATATCCTTATCATCAACTTTCTCAATTTCAAATTGTCCAGTCGGATCTGGTAATTTCTTATTTCCTATTTTAATTTCTACTACTGCATCTTTTTCTACTTTTACAGTTATTTTTTCTTTTAATAATTCGTAACCTTTAGGTGCTTCTACTTCCACTAAGGTATAGTTTCCTATTGGTAAGTCTTTTGATACTACTTCTCCTTCTTCATTTGTTACTAGTTCTCCAACTATTTTCCCATTTAAATCTTCAATTTTAAACTTTGCTCCTGCTAGCTTTTTATTTTTATCACTTATGTCTACTTTCACAAGCTTCATTTTCCCCATTGGATCTGGCAATTTCTTATTTCCTATTTTAATTTCTACTACTGCATCTTTTTCTATTTTTACAGTTATGTTATCTTTTAATAATTCGTAACCTTTAGGTGCTTCTTTTTCCACTAAAGTATAATTTCCTATTGGTAAGTCTTTTGATATCGCTTCTCCTTCTTCATTTGTTACTAGTTCTCCAACTATTTTTCCTTTTGAATCTTCTATATGAAACTTTGCCCCTGCTAGCTTTTTATTTTTATCA
>NZ_QOSA01000030.1:0-19890 GCF_008368795.1 Bacillus sp. BF2-3 | reverse complement strand
CTTTTTCCACTAGAGTATGATTTCCTGTTGGTAATTTTTTTGATATCGCTTCTCCTTCTTCATTTGTTACTAGTTCTTCAACTATTTTTCCTCTTCTATATGAGACTTTGCCCCTGCTAGCTTTTTATTTTTATCACTTATGTCTACTTTCACTAACTTCATTTTTCCCATTGGATCTGGCAATTTCTTATTTCCTATTTTAATTTCTACTACTGCATCTTTTTCTACTTTTACAGTTATGTTATCTTTTAATAATTCATAGTCTTTTGGCGCTTCTATTTCTACAAGGGTATAGTTTCCTTTTGGTAAGTCTTTTGATATCGCTTCTCCTTCTTTATTTGTTACTAGTTCTCCAACTATTTTTCCTTTTGAATCTTCTATATGAAACTTTGCTCCCACCAATGTTTTATTATCCTTTTGGTAAGTCTTTTGATATCGCTTCTCCTTCTTTATTTGTTACTAGTTCTCCAACTATTTTTCCTCTTCTATATGAAACTTTGCTCCCACCAATTTTTTATTATCATTATTACTATCAACTTTTTTTATTTTTACTTTTCCAGTACTAGGCTTGTTCCAATGTTGCCAGTTAAATTTGAAATTGTGAAATTCAAATCCACCAGTTTGTTGTACAGCGCCGACAAATGCTTGTCCATTAATCGAGCCACCTTTTGTTTCTAATACAGCATTTGGGGCAAACACACTCCCAACGACACCATATCCCTCTGTTGTAATTTTTTTCGCATTTGGAAAAACCCAAATCACTTTCCCGTATAGCTCAGTAAACGGGGAATTAGGAGAATATGGTTGTGATGTAGGAATTATATCCGTAGCCCTTCCAATATTGTTCTTGTCATATAGAATAGCCCCATTTTTAAATGTAACCTCTGTTGCATCCGAATACATAACAATAAAATCTTTGTCCTTAGCACTCGGTAAAAATACATCTCTTATATCTAAATTAATTTTCCCTGTCAATTCTGATGAAACATAAATATTAGGATTGTTTATATCTTTTCCGATTCCATGACTCATATGTGGAATTGGGGTATTTGTTTTATATTGACCTGCATTTTTACTGACTTGGTTCACTATATTGCGAAATTCATTAAATTTCGCGTCAATTTCTAGTTTTTCTTTATAAACGATACGATCATAAGAGGATTGTATGATGCGATTTGGATCACTCTCTTTTGTCATTACGACTATTCCGTTTTGAATGATAAAAGATTCTTCTCTTGATTTCTTAAATTTTCCAGACAATAACAAGGACGGATATCCCTCATCAACCCATTTTTCACCTACTATATTAGATGTTCCAGCTGCAGCACCTACAATTGTATACCCCGATGCATCCATATCACCTTGAACTGCAATTGCTCCTTCAATGTCGCCACCTATTGCTTTATGGTTACCAAAGACAACAGCATTATAGCGCGATATATCACCTAGACCTTCTAAGTTTGTCGTGGATCCATATACTTCTTTTGGTACATATATGACAAAACTTACACTTAACATTAACAAAACAATAAAATGAATACTTACCAGCTTTAATCGTAGCCTCAATTCCTTTGTTCCCACCTTTACCGTATTTTTTCTATAGTCGAATAAAATGAAATTTTTATTAATGATGATTTACTTCAATCCCCTATATACCTTCTTTACTTATCTCTGAATTTACGGTCCCACTTCCCATTAATGCAGGATAAATACATACATTCTATCGAGTAAACCTTTTCTTATAAATTACGACTAGAAACACACATAACAATAGGAGTGGAACTATTACAGTCCACTTATTAAACATAAATATCTCTGTACTCACTTTTGGTTTTTCTTTCTCGTTTAACTCCACACGCTCACCTCGAACTAGCAATCTATTGGTGTTTACTCCATAAGGCGTACACGTAATTAAAGTTGTATAATCTTTATTTTCTACAATTTGTAGATCTTCCATTTCGTGTGGTAACACTACTTTAATTTGATCTACTTTATAAGCAAGAACTTTGTCTAAAGAATGAATATAAAAAAGATCTCCTTCACTCAACTTATCTAAATCTGTAAATAATTTTGCTGATGGTAAACCACGATGCCCTGTTAAAATAGTGTGCGTATTTTCTCCACCTACCGGGAGCGAAGAAAAATCTAAATGACCTATCCCGCGACTTAATACTTCCTCAGAGGTCCCTTGATAGATTGGCAGTTTTATATTAATTTTCGATATTTCAATATACCCCATTACATCTCCTAAATTTAACGCATCAGCATACGCTTGATGATTACTTTTTTTTTCAGAAAATGGATCTGTAAATGTTTTCGCAGAAGTTTGAACTTGTTTATTATATTCGGCTGCTTCTTTTTCCCTACGTTCGACTTCTTTCTTTTGTAATGCTTTAATCTTCTTATCGTAAGAGCTAATCTCAGAATAATGTGCACGGGTCGCCAACCAATTACTAATAGTAGGATATAAAAAAATACCTAATCCAAATAAGAAAATACCTCCCAAAACAAGATTTCGTTTCATATTTCCACCTCTGTATACGCTTAAATATCGAAAAGAGGAAAGCATTTTGCTTCTCCCCTTTTCATATGGTTACATGTTCCTAAAATCTTAATTTCTAGCAAACTTTTTTCTAAAGAAAACAAATGCCGCTGTAAGCATTAAAGTAAGGCCTATTACAGTAAAAAGAGTCGTTCCTATACCACCCGTTACCGGAAGAATCCATCCACTTTTATTATTTTCAATCGTCAATTTAACCGTTTGATTATTTTCACTAATCTTTACATCAATGGGGTCTTTTAATAATTGATAAGATGCTTTTGTACCATCTTCTTTTGTATATGTTGGTGCTTTCGTTTCAAAAATTTGATAGTCTCCATATGGAATGTTAGACCATTTAATAACACCATTTTCATCTGATACACCTGTTACTTCTTTTCCTGCTACGACAACTATTTTTCCATTATTATCTTTAAGTACAAACTCTGCACCTTTTAATTTATTCTTATTAGCACCATCAATTTTTGTTAACTCAATTATTCCAGTTGTCGGAATAACAACTACAGGTTTAGATTCCTTTTCTCCAATTACATCATTTTTATTTGTAAAATGTATTTTTGCTGTATTTAAAATTTCCGAACCAGATGGTACTCCTTCTTTTACTTGGGATTTAATTTGCAAATGAAATTCTTTTTTACCATCTAATTTTGTGAAATCTTTTACTGTAGCTGTTACTTTTTGACCTTCTATAGCTACCTCAACAACGTTTGCATTTACTTCTGCTCCATCAATTTTCACGATTGGCTTTCCTTGAATCACTAAACGATTATCCAAAGTATCTGTTACCACATATTTTTTGTATTCCTTAATGTCTTCTGGAATTAATGTTTTAATATCATAATTATAATTAGTTAACGGATTGATTAGTAACGCTTCCAATTTTCCGTTAATCTTTTTATCAATTGTTGGTTCTTCATAGTTTTTCACTTCTAATTTAACTACTGTACCAGAAGTAATAGTTCCATCTTCATTAATTGTTCCGGAGTTCTTAACAAAAAACTCACGTTTAGTTGGATCTATTACATAGCCTTTCGGAGCTTTTGTTTCTTGGAAATAGTATTCTCCATACACCAATCCTTGCACGCGAATATGACCATTAGCATCTGTTACTAACTCTTTTTTCACTTCTGTACCGTCTTTTTTAAATAAAGAGAATACTGCACCTGCTAATGCTTTTTCATTTACACCAGTTTTTATTAAATCCACTGCACCACGTTTAATCTCATTTTTGGGATACATGTGAACATCATAGTTTAGCACCTTACCCTCTTTATTTGTTAATGGAATATCCACTGTATACGTATTGGGATTTAGATTAACATGTGGAGGTCCTGCCACTTCTTTCACCTCATAACGTCCTAGCGGAAGATCTTTTAATACAGCTTGTCCGTTATCATCTGTTACTACTTGATTTGGAGTGGCTCCCATTACAGGTTTCACGTCTTCTTTTACGATTTTCCCATCGTTTGAAATTTTTTCAAAAGAAGCAACCCTTTTTACTTCAAACGTTACACCTTTTAATGGTTTCACATCTTTTGGCACCTCTTGATTTGCAGAACCGTCACCTTCTAGTCCCTGCGCTCCATCTTTTTCTTGTTCATACTTATGAATCGTTAAAGTACCTTTAGATGGTGAATCTGCCTTTACTAATACACTAGACCATGTAGAAAATGTTAAGAATAACACTAAAAGCACACTAAATATTTTTTTCATTTCTCTTATCCCCTTTACTACTTCTATCATTTTAAAAATTTCTTTATTACTATTACCTTCTTAAAAGCAATAGTGTGCCAAGTATCAGATTTAAACGAATAACATAAAACATAGTCGTCCAACAATCCATTGTTTACAATCACTTATTCACTTTTCTTATCTTCTATTATTACGTTGTCTCTCCACATGATATATGTAATTTTCTCCCCTAAATTACACGTATATCCCTATTTCAACAATCATTACATTTGTTACACAATAGCTTTCACTACTAATTTCGACTAGTCACTTACTGTCAATCTATTCATTTCTCACTTCCTATCCCTATTTAAAATCCAATCTTAATCATTTTTTAATACATATAAGTAATAACCAACAAATAAGTGTGACGATTCATATTTTACGCTACTGTCCAAAACTATTACCTGTATATTCAAATAATATGTGCTATTCATGTTAAATTATGGTATTATTCTTAGAAGTTTATAACTTTTATTTATATTTTTTATTAATAAAGGTTTTCCGTTTCTACTTATGAAAAAAGGAATATATGTTTATTTAACTATTACGCATAACTGTAAGGAGGAAGAATATGACTAAAAAGCTCAGTCTAGTTGAGATAGAGTATATTTGCAATATGTTTTTCCAATCTTTTGAAATTCCAGTTTGTTTTTTAGATTGTAACAAAAATATTCTTTTAGAATTCACATCAAAAAGTGATTCACATTCGTTGTATACATCAAAAATAGAACAGTTACATATGCTTTTTCAGAGAAATGATACGTATAATTCCCCCATCTTCAGAACTCACGAATATCTAGGGCACTTTATTTTAATTCACATAAAGAGCGATTATATGGTGAACGGTACTGTTATTATTGGGCCCTTGACACATGTGAATTCTTCTACAAGTAAAGCGGATAGTAACCTTAATTTTATTCCAAATTATAAAAGAACAAGAGACCATTATTTTTCATTGTCAGTCAAAGATCAAAATTTCTTTGTAAATATAGCGATATTGTTCTATAACATTCTCTATAAAAAAAATTCAGATGTAAGTACCTTTTCAAATAACAGTGACTCACTTCATATAAGTCATAGCAGCATCTTAAACGAAGATGTATATATTTCAATGCAAAAAGATGAATCCATTTATCATAATTTATATATAGAGCAGCAACTACTTAGTTCTATAGAACACGGGGATAAAGAAACCGTACTCAAATATTATTACGAATTCCAACAAGAGACTCTTTCATCTTTATCTTCATTCCATCAATTAAGACGTCATAAAAACATTTGTATTTCATCCATCACGCTCGCTACTAGATATGCGATAAAAGGGGGACTTCCATCTGGGATTGCTTACAAAATTTATGATTTACATATTCAAAGAATAGAAGATTTAAAAGACAAAGAATCTGTTTGGGATTTATTAAAAAATGCTTTTTGTACCTTTGCAGACCGTGTAAAGGCACAAAAAACACAGCAACATTCACAGACTATTGCTATTTGCAAAAACTACATTTTTAAAAATATTTACAATCCAATATCTGTTAAACAAGTTGCTAAATTTGCAAATGTGAATTCAGATTATTTATCTATATTATTTAAAAAAGAAGTCGGTATTTCATTAATTGAGTACATTCAACGTGAACGAATCGAAGAAGCAAAGAAATTATTAACTTTCACCACCTATCCTTTATCAGACATATGCGCTTCGCTTAATTTTAGCGATCAAAGTTATTTCACTAAAATTTTTAAAAAATTCACCAATGAAACACCTGGTAAATATCGAAAATCTCATGTTGTCATTTAGAGTGAAACTTCCATTAAAACAAAATGTTTTCAGTAACTCATCAATGGCAGATTAGAAGCATTCCCAGATTCATGAACTATAGGATTTATGCTTTTTCCAAACCAAAAAACACGTTACTATTCTTTTATTTTAATGAGAATAGTAACGTGTTTTTTATGTAATGTAGTTTTGTAGACAGAACATGATCCAACTACAAATTTTTATAGAAGCCAAATGCACCGCTTAACTACTAAAATCTTATTAAGTAAAAAATCCATATTTTGTTTTACTTACTTTCTACTTTATTTCTTTTGAATAATGAACTCTTTTCTTCAAACGAATGATCCCTACTATTATTTTTGTATCTTTCTAAATTTGCGAACAAAAGTGAGTACTGTGCCTGTAATAATCATCAATATGCCGATTGCTGCACTGTTAGTTGTACTTACACCCGTCTTTGGAAGCTCCTTATATGTATATTCTTTTTTATCGCTATTACTGTTGTTTGAGATATTACTCTTATTTTCCTTATTAGCAAGGTCATTAGCTTTGCTAGTTTCTTTATCTTTCACTAATACTTTTTGTATTGCATTTACCTCATTACCCACGGAATCTCTAACACTATATATTATTTCATAAGTAGCAGCTTTAGTTGTATCTATAGTTCCTTCATACGCTACTTTAGAAATAAGGTCACCGTCCTCTTTATCCGTAGCTGATACCCCTACCAATGGATCAAATTGATCACCCTCAGTAATTGAAGTTGTAGCAGGTACTTTTAGTATTGGTTTATCATTTTTAACTTCTTCTCTAACTTTGACCGTTACAGTTTGCTTCGCCGTTACTTCATGACCTTTAGAATCTGTAACCGTGTACGTTAATACGTAAGTACCGGCTTTAGTTATATCTACTTCACCATCAACTTTGATTTTAGAAGTGAGATCACCGTCTTCTTTATCGATAGCTAATACTTCTGCCATTGGAACAAATGAATCTCCAACATGAATTGTCGCTCCAACAGGCACTATTAATTTAGGTTCTAAATCTGATGTTTCTCCATTTCCCTCTACAATTACAGTCTGTCTAGCCGTTGTATTTCTCCCTTGGGAATCAACGACCAAGTATTCCACAATGTATGTACCTGGTTTTGAAGTATCTACATCGCCTTTATGCTTTACTTTATTTGTTAAATCACCATCTTCTTTATCAACAGCTTTTACATTTCTCATTGGATCAAACGTATCACCTACACGTAGTGTAATCGTAAACGGTACAGTTAACTCTGGAGCTTGGTTTTCTGCTGTTTTTTCGTTCTCTTTCACCGTTCCTGTAATTTTTGCCGCATCAAAAGCATTTTGGACTGCTTGAACTTCAATTGAGTTCGCTCCATATTTATTAGTTGCCACTTTAAGGCATGCCAATTTCAATTCAGAGAAATTAGAAGTCATATTTAATTCATCAGTATTTGCATAATAGAAAATATCAAACATTCTATCTTCACCAATACCATTTACATTTACACCGTTATGAGTACCACCTTGTGCCATTAAATACGCAACTTTATTAATAATACTTGAGTTAAAATGAACGCCTCCATAATCCTCTCCATTTAAATCATTATATTTACTATAATCATCCGGATACGGTAGTCCTTCTGAAAAATTAATTGCAGTTGGATTTTTCATATTACGAAAAGTCGATCCAGTTTGTTCTCCTATTGTCCAGTTAAATTCCCCATTATTTATGTATTTCTCTATAGCCGTTCCCATAATATCCGATAATGCCTCGTTAATTGCCCCAGATTCTCCTGAAAATTCAAGGTTAGATTCACTTGATGTAACTGCATGTGTAAATTCATGACCGGCTATATCGAACGCTTTTACCATGGGATCTCCATATAAAAGCATACTAATGTTATTAATATTAGTACTAAATGCATTCTCCCAATTTTCAGGATCATTTGTTCCTCCAGAATCCCATGCATGTACAACTGAAACTACTTTTTTTCCTTTATTATCAAAACTATTACGCTTATATTTTTCTTTATAAAAATCGTATACCTTTGTTGCTAAGAAATGAGCGCTTACCGCCTTTGGATCATTAAATGTTGTTGAAACACTAGTTGCTAGTATACCAGGATAATAACTTTCTTCATTTGTAATATCTCTATAATTTACATCATATGTCTCAATTCCTTGTCCTCTTGTGTAATCAGCAAGCGCATAATTCCCACTGGTCTGTTTAGAAATACCAAATGTACGAGTTACGCCTAAATCATCTTTTCCTGTTCCAGTTAATGATGTAAAATTGCTAGTTTTATTTTCCTTAACGGATTCAACATACTCTTCACTTATTTTCAAACTTGATTCTTGTACCATATCTTTTAACATTTCACCATTATGAGCATTCACTAAATAAGTTCCAGATACATAATTTGGTGTTGTAGCAGCAAATGTAACTTGATATGCATTGCTAGCCTCCCCATGATTTTGATCAACAAAAATAACTGCCTTAACTTCTGGCTCAGAAATAAATTTAGTATCGTTTCCGTACTTTTTATAAATATATTGTTTTGCTTCTTCTTTTGATAAATTAATAGGTTTCTTTAAATCTTCTTGTGTTAAATTTTGTGCGCTAGCTCCTGAAATGCTTTTAATAATACCTTTTTTATCTACGTGAGCAGTCAACTGGTGGCCATATACTTCTTTTCCTTCATATATTTGTTGCATGCGCACAAGTGTAGTTCCATCATAAGAACCACGTTTTTGAAGAACTTTGTAATCTACTCCTGTTTCTGCACTAACTTGTTTTGGAGACAAAGCATGCTCCGTATTTTCCTTAAGTGCATCTTTCACTACATTCTCTGGTGCCTTTTTTGATGGTTGTGTCAGATTACCTGTACGGAACGAATCCTCTTGAATTTCAACTTGCATTTGACCAGGTTCCTCTGCATGACCTACTCCATATAGTGTTACACTTGTTAAAACGAATCCTGTAGTTAATGCAACTATAGCTATTTCTTTTTTATTTCCCATGATATTTACCTCGTATAAATTTCTATTATTTATATAAAACTGCTAAAATGTATACAATCTATTCCTAACATAAAAAGATGACTTTTGTAATCAACAAAAGCCACCTCTTTAATATGTAATATCCCTAAAATGTTTTTAATACATAATTTCTATACAAAAAAGAAAAAAGCATTCATTAACGAGCATTTTGCAATACTTTTATTAGGTCATTTATATTTTCAACTTTCTGTTGAAACTGATCAAGTCTGCTATGTAGCAATGAAGGATTTTTATCTTCAGTTGAAATAACTTGTTTTAATTCGTTTTCTAATTTATCATACATATCAAAGAAATTATCAAATTCTACACTTACAAGCTCTTCATTTTCGCGATAGAATCTTTTTGCTTCTATATAAGTCATATATGATTTATTTAAAAATCCTAATGAAATTAAATATTTAGAAGTGTTTTCTTGATAAATAGCAATATTACACGCTATTTTAATATCAGAATAAGTCTTTTGAACGAGACAATGCAATTCAAAAATCTTAAACTTTAATCCATTATTCATTTCATCCCCTCCCATCGTATCTATTCTACATAAAATTAGAATATTATACAAAGAAAATTATTAGCATGAAATTGACAATTTAAAAAATAACTTAAGGATAAACAAAATCCCTCTCATTATAAATTATAGTTGCGGAGCATTTACCAACATAACAGCAAAATAAAAAGCGAAAAGAATAAATCTTTCCGCTCTTAGAGTAATAAATACATTTCATATTGCGCTAAAGAATTCTTTTCAAATCCACATTTCTTAAGAAAACCTTCCAGTAAATTATTGTTAGGAAACCCAATTGATAAACTTGATAAATGTAATTCTTCTCTTGCTACTTGTAATAATTTCATCCCAACACCAATATTTCTATAATCTTTGTCTACGAAAATAAAACTAATTTTACCTTGTTTATTTACACATAGAGAGCCTTTTAAGTCATTATCGACATATGCACCATAAAATACATGATTTGTTTTTTTGATATAATCAATATCATTTTGCCAATTTATATGGAAGTTTAACCATTTCTGAATTTCATCTTTAAAAGTTGGAAATTCTAATTGTTTTACTTCACTATCCTTACAATCTTTATTCATTATTTTAGTCAAATCATTTAAATTATAATAAGAAAGATCGTACACTTTTTCATAGCCCAACTTATTATAAAAATGAATCGCTCGGTCATTTCCTACAATGACTTCGAGAAAAAGTTGCTTACATCCATGTTGAATCGCCTCTTCTTTATGCAGTTCAAATAATTTTTGACTTACACCAATACCGCGGTAATTAGGATGAACCGCTAATGTTCCACAGCGCATAGTCTTTATACTTTCATAATCCTTTATACCACCTAGTATTACGCCAACAGGTTTGCCTTCTTCTAAAGCAAGAAAAGAATGTTCTAGCAAATTACCTTCTGGTCCCAAAAAACGTTGTATAAAATCCTCTTTTGAAACCTCCATCTTAATAATGTAATCTGAAAATCCATCTTTAAAAGCTTCATATACTAAATCAATATTTACTTCACTACACCTTTTATATTGAATCATATAAAATTGCCCTCCAACTGCTTATATTAAACTCAACGTGTACCCATATAATATATTCCATCTATTATAAATTTCAGCTCTTAATTTGAAATAAGCGGACATTTCCCTACATATAACTCACTATTGATTTGTTTTATAACAAACTATCTATTATTTACTACATTAACCTCATAAACACGTAAAAAAGCAATTAAATGCTCACATGCTCTTTCACATGCTAGCATTTTAAAGATTTTTTGTTCTTCTTTCGTTTTATCATTTGCTTGATCTGAAGCAGCTTTTAAACAGAGAAATGGTTTTTTATTTATTTGGCATACATAGGCGAAAGCTGCTACTTCTTGATCAACTGCCAATGCTCCATATACGGTATGGAGTAAATATCTCATTTCCGAACTACGAATACGTTGATCTCCTGATAAAAATGTACCGAAATGTATCGGATCATACGATCGTATTTTTTTTATTCTTCTTACAAGTGATTTTGTTGTTTCAATAGGTGCTGTTCTACCGTTATATAAATTAAAAACATCTTCCCCTGAACCAGCAGCAGTAACATCATGTTGTATTGCGTTTAGTGCGACTACAATATGACCGTTTTTCACCTTGTTTGATAAACTTCCGCATATTCCTGTCATAAACAACTCATCTGGCTGAAACTCACTAATTAACAATTGTACACAACTAGCGCAGCTTACTTTACCGACACCAGTAACAACTGATATAATTTCCAGCTCATTAATAGTATGAAAATGAAATTCCCAAGCTGCCCTTTTTTCAACACGTTCACTCGGATAATGTTGATGCAAATACGTCAGTTCTGGTTCCCATGCAGATACAATTGCAATACGTTTCATTACACGCTTCACTTCCCCTATTGTCATTTAAATATGTTATCTATACTTTCTCGTTCATAATCTGGAATCCATTCTTTGTATTTCTTATATAAATCTCGTATTATTTCTTTATTCTTCGCAATTACTTCACATCCTCTATCATCATACATAAACATGACAATATCTTTCGTTGCATTAATGAGAAATACATCTGGATAAAAAATTTCTTTTTTTCGTCCAAATCGAGGATACAAATCAGAAAAATCCTCATGATTAGCAGCTTGTATAAGCGATTCATACTTAATATCTTCTACGAGACATTTTAAAGAAAATTGATATGTACAATATAACTCTGCTTCTTCATCTTCAAATAGAAACGGTAATGTTTCTTGTCTTATATGAAATCTTAAATCTCTTTTCTTAATATATTTATTGTATACATTTATTTTCTGTGGAGTTTTTATGTTTTCCTTTTTAAATCTATAAACATTTGTCACTACAAACACTACATCTTCTTTTGAAAATATGTCTTCAAATAAGAATTTATTATATGTATATAGTTGAGAAAAGTATTCCATATTTAAATCGTTGGTTCCTTCTACAATTTGATATTTATCTTTTCCGAAATCAAAATGCAAATGATTTTCCCACTGAGATAATAAGTAGGGTCCTAATGTAACTTCTGGAAATGTTTGATTCATATATTCTTTTAATTGCATTTCCTTGTCCTTTCTACTG
Organism: Bacillus sp. BF2-3; assembly: GCF_008368795.1. NCBI lineage: Bacteria > Bacillati > Bacillota > Bacilli > Caryophanales > Bacillaceae > Bacillus > Bacillus sp. BF2-3. The sequence continues at coordinate 7,623 of NZ_QOSA01000030.1, read as the reverse complement.
TACAATTCTTTTTAAATCCCAATATGCTTCTTCTAGCCACGGGTGTATAACTTTCAATGTATCTTTCCTTTCCCACAAATATGAAATATATACAAAAGCTGCTTTTTCCAAAGATTTTCCCAATCCTTTTTTTATTTCTATTAAATATGGTGGTGTCCCTTTTTGATCCCATTCTATTTTATCTGCAACAAATAATACTAAATCCATCTTCGTTGCATGTTTACGCAACGTTGTATGGCAACAAATTGCATTTAAAATCTCTTCATCTTCGACTTTAAATATTTCTTTTGCGATTACCCTCGATAATTTTTGATGAATAATCATAGGAAACTTTCTTTCCGCTTCCACTATTTCTACACCAAATTCTTCAGCAACTGCAATCCGCTCCTCGTTTGGAAAAATGCCACTAATATCATGTAAATATCCTGCAATTGCTGCTTTTTCTTTATCTACGTGAAACTTTTCTGCAATCTTTTTTGCCTCATTTGCCACACGAATTGAATGTTTATATGTAAACTCTTTATTATATTTTAGTAGAAAAGCTTTAATATCATTTTCTATTTTTCCAGTTGGAGTAAATGAATATTTATCATTACATAACATAGAAAATCCCCCTTATAACTACCTTTCATTATAATGTAGAATCTAAATATCTTTGTTATTTTATATTCGATATTAATCTTTTTACTCCTTTTTAATACGTTACATGAAATTTTATACAGAATCATCGCTACAAGTACATAAATGTTTGATATTATAGTAATGTTGATGATTTGTAAGGAAAGGAACTACACAATGAATAAAAACATATTAATTATTGATGATGATAAAGAAATTGTTGAATTACTTGCTGTTTATTTGCGAAATGAGGGCTATAACATTTATAAAGCTTATGATGGCGATGAAGCATTGCAAAAGGTTTCTACATATGAAGTTGACCTTATGATTTTGGATATTATGATGCCAAAACGAAACGGATTAGAAGTTTGTCAGGAAGTGCGTGAAAATAATACTGTACCAATTCTAATGCTTAGTGCAAAAGCAGAAGATATGGATAAAATATTAGGCCTTATGACAGGTGCCGATGATTATATGATCAAACCATTCAATCCATTAGAATTAGTAGCTAGAGTGAAAGCTTTATTACGAAGATCCTCTTTCCAAAATGCTACTTCGCAAAAGAATGAAGATGGTATTATTCGTATTCGCTCTGTTGAAATACACAAACATAATCATACAGTTAAAGTAAATGGAGAGTACATTAAACTAACCTCTATTGAATTCGATATTTTATATTTACTTGCGAGTAATACAGGAAGAGTATTTAGTTCAGAAGAAATTTTCGAACGCGTTTGGAATGAAGATGGTTATGGTTCAAATAAGACGGTAATGGTCCATATTAGCAACTTACGAGATAAACTTGAAACAGTAATAAATGGAGAAAAATTTATTCATACTGTTTGGGGAGTTGGCTATAAAATTGAGAAATGAAGCATTTGATATATTAAAAGATATTCCTAAATGGAAACTTATTTTTTGGCTTTTATTAGCTATCACACTCACTCCTATTACTGAAATAATTATTTATCGCCTCGTTACGAGTGTAATTGAAAGTTCACTTACTCTAACCGAACTCGGTAAAGAATTCATTCGAATTTTTGGTTATGAAAAGTATAAAGGGATTAAAGAGTCTTTATGGATGATGATTGTATCTTATTTGTTTTTATTTTCTATTTTTTCATCCTATCTTTACATTTTTTATCGTCACGAGAAAAAACTTTATTATGAAACTTGTATAAAAAAAATGATAGAAGAAATTCGTTATATTGCAAATGGAAACTTCAATCATAAAGTTTCTATTGTAAATCATAATTATCTAGAAGAATTAGCAATCGGGGTCAATGAAATTGTTGAACAATTAAAAGTCTCCATTGATGAAGAAAGACAAGCTGAACAAGCAAAAAGTGAACTTATTACAAATGTATCACATGACTTACGCACTCCCCTTACCTCTATAGTTGGATACGTAAATTTAATCCATCATGATAATTATAGAGATGAAGTGGAATTGCGATACTATATTCAAGTCATTTACGATAAGGTAACTCGTCTTAATGCATTAATGAATGACTTGTTCGAATATACACGTGTTCAAAATAAAGAATTAAGCTTGTATTCTGTTCCTATTGATATTGTAGAGTTACTTGGACAATTAACTGTTCAATTCCGTATACAATTTCAAGAAGCTAATATAGAATGTCGGCCTTCTTTCCCGTCTCAAAAGCTCATGGTATTAGCTGATGGTGACAAATTAGTGCGTGTGTTTGAAAATCTTATTATAAACGCTATCGCTTATGGAAGCGAAGGTCGCTATATTGACCTTACTGCTTATGAAAGCAATAATATGATTACAATTGATATAACAAATTACGGACAACCTATTCCTAGTACGGATTTACCTCATATTTTTGAACGTTTTTATCGCGTTGAGAAATCTCGCTCTACAAACACTGGTGGATCTGGACTTGGATTAGCAATTGCAAAAAGTATAGTCGAATTGCATAAAGGAACAATTGAAGTATATAGTGATGACGAAAAAACAACATTCACTGTAAATCTACTCCCATACAAATGTTAATATTACAAATAAAAAGTTCAATTTCTTACCATATAAGAAATTGAACTTTTTCCATAATTACCCTAAATTTAATAATCCTTTATAATTCTTTAGAAATTCTTTACCTTTTCTTTCTTCCTAATTAAGCATTCCTTTTTACAATACTATTATTGATGTCATAATAGGAGGATCGCTTATGCAATTCTTAAAGAAATTCGCTATTTTATTATTATCTTTTTTTATTACTGCACTTATCGTTTTATATTTTTATCTTTATGTAAATGGTCCGATTATTCAAGCTAAATCAGCTATTTTAATAAATGCTAATTCAGGTGAAATTGTTTATAAAAAAAATGAAGAAACTCCAGTACAATCAGCTGCTTTATCTAAATTAATGACAGAATATATCGTATTGGAGCAACTAAATGATAGAAAAATACAGTTAGATGACTTAGTACAAATAAGTAACGAAGTTTTCCGAGTAGAAACAAGCCCTATACAAGTAACATCGAATGATAAAACAACGGTTCGTGATTTACTTCATGCATTGCTACTGGCAGGGAATAATCGTTCTGCACTCGCTCTAGCAGAACACATTGCTGGAAATGAAGATAACTTTACAGTATTAATGAATAAAAAAGCAAAAGAACTAAAGTTATTACAACCATCTCCATTTCTAAACTCTACTGGAATTAATAATAATACAAATAAACAATCAACTACAACAGCGATAGACGCAGCTAAACTAGCAGCACGATTAGTAAAAGATTTTCCAGATGTATTGAATATTACGAAACTAACCTCTTACCAATTTACCTTCAAAGATTCCCAGGTTTTCAATACGAATAAAATGATATATTCCCTTAATGAAAACATTAAACTTCAAGGTGTTGATGGCTTACAAACTAGTTTTTCAACTAACGGTAATTATAGTTTTGTCAGTACAGCAAAACTTGGAGATACTAGACTAATTTCAGTAATATTAGATGCAGATGAAGAAAACATTTCATTTATTGAAACAAAAAAGTTGCTCCAGTATGGTTTTGATCCTTCCTCGTACTCTGCACTCCAAGCTTTTAAAGACGCCCTTACATCTTGGACAATATTGCTTCAGTTTAAAAATTTAATTATACAAACTATAATGATTTTTTTAATCATTACCACCTTAATGTTTTTACATATACGTCAGAAAAAATCCGAGGATTTCAATTAAGAAATCTTCTTATATATATAAAACCGACTTGCGCTTGAGATGCAAGTCGGTTTTTAATTCTATCATCCTCTTCCAAGCAAATTTGCTGAAACTGGTTGCAAGTTTAACTCTCTCGCCCATATAGATAGCTGACCAATATGATAAATTTCATATCCCATTACATGTCTTAAAACCTATGTTTTTTGAGGCATACATCCATCTCTGTTTCCTTTCGTTGTGTTCGTTTGTTTAGTTTAAATGGGTTAATCTATTAATTCTATCAAATCCAACAATTGAACTATTACACTTTAAAGTTCTACTCATATACTATAGTAGATTACTAGAAAGGAGGCTTAACTATGGATAGTTGCGTTGTATTTGTAAACGGACAACCTTTTTTAGTTCTTTCAGTAGCTGGTATTGAAATTGCTAGATTAGAGATTTCCCTTCAAGTAGCATTAGCTCTAAGAGTGCTTGGGATACCAATCTGTGATTAATTACCAAATTAAAAGAAAAAGAGGGCATTAGCCCTCTTTTTTTATTTTCCTCATATATTTTCTTAACAACAAATAAAATTTTAATTTTTATATTGTAAGGAAATTCCGAAAAATAAACTCATTTTATTCAATAAAAAGAGCACCACCCATACCTCATTATCCGTTTCTAAAAAATTAGAATTCGATTAATTACAAAAAAATTTAAATATACGAACGTTACATAAAATACTTGTTAGAATAGCTGTCCTTCACACTATTTATTTCGCAGACGTTATATAATCAAAGCACCAATGATTAACTTTTTATACGGCATTCTAGGCTAGATGATCATGACTGCAAAAAAAACTTCAAGTTCTCGTTTATATAAATCAGATAACGCTTTCACTTTTTGAATCGATTGATAATCTTTAAATTGCGGTTCGCTATCTTCTTCTCCTTGAAGAGCACTAATCCAACTATACTTGAAATCATGTTTCTAACATACCCCCAGTTTGCAAAGTAAATCTTCCTCTCAAAGTTGTTCACACCACTTAAACCAATCATCTCTTACTTGCCAATTATATTGAAATAAAGTGTACACATTTCTCTCTCCCTTACTTCAATTATCCACCTAACAGCATCTGTTATACATTTAACCATTGACAATCACTTCTCTTCGGCCAAGTTCCTCTACAGCGTGATTAATTATTTCACTTACAGATAAAGAACCATCCAATATGATATCTGAATTCGGCTTAACAGTATGAATTGCCTCTAAATAAGCTTTTCTCGCATATGTCATGTAATGTTCCAAATCATTATGTATTTCATCTATTGTACCTTCCTTAAAATCTCGCAAAATCCTTCTAGCCATCGCAATATCTAAAGGCGTATCAATAAATATAGTTACATCAATGAATTTTCGCATCTCACTATTTAAGTATGCAAAAGGATAATCTACAATAATATAGTCTAAGGTATTATTTTGTATAAGTTGCTCAATATCATGAATTAATGGTGTTAATACCCACTCGTCGTAATTCGCCCCATCATCAATCCATTTACAAATATCAGCAGGAGAGTTATCAAATGTATAACTATCAAAATATAGAGCTTTTGAGTTTTTAAACTTATGCTTTAATCTTTCTGTAATTGTAGTTTTACCTCCCCCCGAAACAGCTGCAATTGAAATTATTTTTGTTTTATTATCCACTATACCCACCAAGCCCCTTTGTTAACATAATATAATTATAAATTACTATTGTTGCTACTTCTTCCATTCATATTCTAACATACTCATTTCCCATAAATTCCAATACGTTTCTCCTACTCTTTTTGACTCTCTTAATAAGCCTTCTTTTACAAACCCTATTTTTTCGTAACATGAAATGGCCGATGTATTAAAATCATACACACCAAGAGTTACTCTATGTAGTTTTAATTCGTCAAAAGCAATATGAAGTACTGCTTTCATCATATGTTTTCCTATAGAACGTCCTCTCATCTTCGTATTACCAACTAATACTTTTCCAATTCTAGCGGACTTATTAATATTATCTATTTGCCCAAGCGAAATATGACCAATAACGTCTGAAGTCTCTTCATCTACCACTTTGAAAGCGAGTGTATTTGCACTTTCTATATACTTCTCTAATTGCTGTTCGTCTAAAGGGAATGTGAATGCATTTCCTGACCATTGTATTAGAAATTCTTCGGAATTAATCCAATTTATTAATTGTTTAAAATCAGATTTCTTAAAACTTTCTAGTTTAATCACTTCCTTGCTCCTTTCGTACATCATGCTTTATAACCTCAAACTTATTTCTATATAAAGAATATATTCTCCTTTTATATGAAATTAAAATAAAGCCATTCATGTGAATGGCTTTACAAAAAAGCAGCTTAATTATGCTTTGTTTGCTACATCAATACCATTAAAATCAAAGTCAGCAGTAATCGTTGTAACAGGTGGGAAAATTGCTTCAATTTTACAAATGGAAATAATTACTCCAACCGATCCAGGAATAGCCGCAAGCCTAACTACATCACAACTGACAGACGAAACAGTACCTACATAAGTACGTCCCTCTGTATTAATTTGAACTGTTCGATTAATTAATTTCTTAAGTTCATCTCTAATTCCTTGTACACAAGAATTATCACATTTCTCATGCTGTTCTTTTTTACACTCTTCGAATACTTCCCAACAATCATCTTGTTTACATGTACACTTCTTTTTACAATTATTAAATCGAGAACCCAATACCTCACCCCCTAATCCTTTCTATTAGTAAAGTATGTCCACTAGCTTAAAAGGGTACGAGGCAAACACATAAAAAGAAAAAAACAAACAATTGTACCAAACTTTCTTTTCATTATTCATTATAAAAACAGACTTCTCCTAATTAAAAGCTTTTTAATGAGCGGCCGTGAATTTAGTCCTACTCCATTTAATGTTTAGACACCACTTTCTAAAACAAACCTTTTTTTTAAAATAAGACGCCCCTTAAAAACACACTAGATTTTCCCATTAACTCACATATACATAGACTTTATTTGTGGATTTCCCATTTTTCATTGTGAAATATACATTTAAAAAGCGTACTCGAAAATAAGATATTATTTGTAATCAGAACATTTTCTTCAACAAGTGTTTATTGAAAAATACCATAACTAGTAGTAGTTCTCTCCACTTTCTCTTAAAAATTAGCATAGTTTGTATGAATTCTATATCGAGTAGAAGACACTCTATCATATAAAGATAAAATAGTAGGTTAATAAACAAGCCATTTTTTTATTAAAACATAGAATAATATGAACACTATTGAAAGGAGGTAGAAATAAATGTCCTGGAAAAATGATTGCTGGAGTTCTCAGAAAAAGCATTGCTGTGATGATTGGTGGAAATCTAAAGAAAAGCATCATTGTGATGATGATTGGAGTTCTCAGAAAAAGCATTGTAATGATGATTGGTGGAAATCTAAAGAAAAGTGTCATTGTGATGACGATTGGAGTTCTCAGGAAAAACATTGTAATGATGATTGGTGGAAATCTAAAGAAAAGTGTCATCGTGATGATAATTGGAGTTCTAAACGAAATAAGTGTCGTTGTAAATGTTTCTTTATTTGTTGCCATTGTAAAAGAAAAAATTAGTAATATTTTTAATGTCAACGTAAAGGAAAGAATATGTCTTTTGGAACCAATCGGGCTTTTCCGGAAAGTTGATCCCTCACCTACTTCCTTGCTTTTGCTGAATTTTTAGATGGGGGCATTACTGCCCGGCAAATACTAGAATGTAATATATAAAAAGCTGACTGCTTTGAAGTGACCCCTAAAAG
>NZ_QOSA01000003.1:0-103939 GCF_008368795.1 Bacillus sp. BF2-3 | reverse complement strand
GTTCTGGCGGCAATGGCTCTGGTGGCAATGGTTCTGGCGGTAACGGTTCTGGTGGTAACGGTTCTGGCGGCAATGGCTCTCAAGGCGGCAATCGTGTTAAAGGTGATAGCAGTTCTCAAGGGGGTAATGGCTCTCAAGGTGGCAATCGTGTTAAAGGCGATAGCAATTCTCAGGAGGGCAACGGTTCTCAAGGGGGTAATGTAAAAGATAATACGAAAAAACAAGGTGATAAATTACCTAATACTGCAACGCATTACCCTATATCTATTTTAATGGGGCTTTCAACATTCCTAATTGGTATGTTACTGTTTATTCGTCGTAAAAACGTAAAATAAGAACAACATCCTTCCATCTAAAAAGTACATGAAATACTGTATAAAACTAAAAAGGACTTTGGATTACATTTTATTATGCAGCCCAAAGTCCTTTTATCACCTATCAGAAAAAGTATTAATACGCTTTTCCCCAATACACCATTTGTTTAGCTTCTTTACCACAACAAATACATTCTTCAGCTAAATACTCTTGCTCAAAAGGCATACAACGTGAAGATACGCCAACTTCTTCTTTTAGTTTTTCTTCACAAGCTAATTCCCCGCACCACATTGCCTTAATAAAGCCTTGCTTTTCATCAGCTATTTTTTTCATCTCTTCGAAATTTGTCGCAACATACGTCTTCTCATCGCGAAATGCTTTTGCTTTATTAAATAAAGCAATATGAATTTCTTCAAGTAATGCTGGAATACGTTCTTCTAATTGATCCATTGGTACAAACTCTTTTTCCTTCGTATCTCTTCTTACAAGTACAACTTGATTCTTTTCAATATCTTTAGGGCCAACTTCTAATCGAATTGGAATCCCCTTCATTTCATACTCATTAAATTTCCAGCCTGGTGTTTTATTACTAGCATCTATTTTTACTCGTGCAACCTTTTGAATATGTGCTTGTAACTCTGTTGCTTTTGCTAAAACTCCTTCTTTATGCTGAGCAATTGGTACAATAACAACTTGCACTGGAGCGACTTTTGGTGGCATTACAAGTCCATTATTATCACTATGAACCATTATTAGCCCGCCTATCATTCTTGTTGATACACCCCAAGATGTTTGGTGCACATATTGCCACTTACCGTTACGATCTAAAAACTTAATATCAAATGCTTCTGAGAAATTCGTCCCAAAGTTATGAGAGGTTCCTGTTTGAAGTGCTTTTCCATCATGCATTAAACTTTCAATTGTATAAGTTGCCTTTGCTCCAGCAAACTTCTCTTTTTCTGTTTTTTGTCCTTTAATAACTGGTATTGCTAAATAATCCTCACAGAAAGAAGCATATAAGTTTAAAATATTTAATGTTTCAGCCTGCGATTCTTCTGCCGTTTCATGGATTGTATGACCCTCTTGCCATAAAAATTCAGTCGTACGAAGGAACGGCCTAGTTGTCTTCTCCCAACGAACTACTGAACACCACTGATTATATAACTTTGGCAAATCATTATAGGATTGCACAATTTTTGAAAAGTGCTCACAGAATAAAGTTTCAGATGTAGGACGTACACAAAGTCTTTCCGCTAACTTTTCATCTCCGCCATGCGTAACCCATGCTACTTCAGGAGCAAATCCTTCAACATGATCCTTCTCTTTTTGCAATAAACTCTCTGGGATAAACATTGGCATATATACATTTTCATGGCCAGTTTCTTTTAACTTCTCATCCATCACCTTCTGCATATTCTCCCATAAGGCATAACCATACGGACGTAAAATCATGCATCCTTTTACACTTGAATAATCAACAAGTTCGGCTTTTTTTACAATATCGGTATACCACTGCGCAAAGTCCTCTTCCATCTTCGTAATGGCTTGCACTTGTTCTTTTGCCATAGTCAGTCTTCCTCCTTCTAGAAAATACAAAAAAGCCCGCGTCCCTAAATAGGGACCGAGCTTTGTCGGCGTTACCACCCTGATTCATGCACAAAAATTGCGCATGCTCTCTTTTTGATAACGGGAAATTCCCGCTGCATATGCAGAACTCAAAGGCAGGTTCCATATTGCCTTTTTAAGAATCTTTCAGCCTGACGGATTCTCTCTCTGCTAAAAAGGTTGAACATGTACTAGTCCTTTTTCATCGTTATAACGAAATAAATTTGTTGATTATCATAATACAAATTCTTTTTTAAAACAATAGCTAATTTTCTTATTTTTATATATTCTTTTCATTTTTTGCAGTTTTATACGTAGCTTTTCCGCGTAATTTTCACAAGTTGATGTGCAATCATACCGATAAGTGTACCAAGTAGGACGAAGAAACCAATAAATCCATATCCCATTCCTTCCCACCCACCAATAACAATCATTGTAACGGGAAAGGACGCTAAGCAAAGAAGTATTAAACTAAGTGCAAATATAATATCGAACTGTTTGTCTGGAAACCGTTTCTTTAGTAAATATGAAATAGCAAATACAAGGATAATCGTGATTCCGCCAATGATGTAAAAGATACCAAATCCATCTAACCAATCCATAGTGTTTCCTCCTTCCATAGATTCCCTTATACTTAATTATATGTTTAATTTTTCTGAAAATAAATAATAAATTTTCACATAAAAATATATTTTTATTACTAGGTATTAATAGTAATATATAAGAATAGGTTTTATATAATCAGGAGGGAACTTTATGGATAAAGCATTAACAAACCATGTCATTATTTTATCATTCGACTGTTTATCAGCTTTAGATTTTCCTATACTACAAAAACTACCTCATTTCCAATCTCTAATAAAAAAGGGCACGGTTGTCGAAAAAGTAGAACCAATTTATCCTTCTGTAACATATCCAAGCCACTCAACAATCGTAACCGGTAATTACCCTAACAAGCACGGTGTTGTTAGCAATACGTTACTTCAACCAGGGCGTGAATCACCTGATTGGCATTGGTACCGAAAATCAATAAAAGGAACAACATTGTATGATGAAGCGCGCAAAGCAAATTTAACGACAGCTGCCCTTCTATGGCCTGTTACTGGAAGAGCGAACATCGATTACAATTTACCAGAAATTTTTCCAAATAGACCTTGGCAAAATCAAGTGTTAGTTTCCTTATTTAGCGGTAGCCCACTATACCAATTAGATTTAAATCGTCGTTTCGGCCATATAAGAAATGGTTTATCACAACCAGAGCTGGATGATTTCGTCCTCGCCTCTGCTGTGCATACAATCCAGACGAAAAAGCCTAATATCATGTTCGTACATTTCACCGATCTAGACACACAAAGACACTATCACGGCTTTGAATCTAACGAAACAATAGCTGCTATCCAGAGACACGACGAACGTCTAGGGAAAATTATTCAAGCACTAAAAGAAAGTGACTTATACGAAGAAAGTACAATTATTGCCCTTGGTGATCATAGCGCTTTAAGTGAAAACAAATCCATACAATTAAATGTGCTATTCCATCAAAGAGGACTTATATCTCTTAATAAAAAAAGAAAATTAGTAGACTGGAAAGCCTATTGCCAAAGTTGCGACGGCTCTGCCTATGTATATGTAAAGGACAAAAATGATACGGATACAATTCGGGAGGTACAACTACTCCTTGAAGAACTACTTCAAAATAAACAAAACGGAATTGAATTTATACTTCATGATGAAGCTGCGAAAGACTGCGGTGCAGACGGTAATTGTTTATTTATGTTAGAAGCACAAGAGGGGTATTATTTCACTGAAAACTATACAGGAGATTTTATAAAAGAAATTACTGCAAAAGATGTTACGCCTAGTAAAAAATATACATTTGGTACGCATGGATACTCTCCAACAAAACCTAACTATGAAACAATTTTTATAGCTGCTGGGAAAGGGATAAAAAGCGGCATTACCATACCGTATATGAGACTTATTGATGAGGGCCCAACTATCGCTAGACTACTCGGTTTACACTTAGGTGAAACAGACGGATCAATTGTAGAGGATTTACTCCAATTGTAAAGAACTGTGTATATATGTAAAAGTTATGTAAAATTCATCATTGTTTCTCTTTTTATAATTTTTATTTTTGTACACTGTTAGTAAAACAAATTTGAGGGGGAACATTATATGAAAAAAATGTCCAGACAAGAAAAAAGCTGGATATTATACGATTGGGCGAACTCCGTATATTCGCTCGTCATTACAACTGCATTATTTCCAATTTACTTTAAAGCAGCTGCAAAAGAAGCGGGTTTATCTGGGGCAACTTCAACAGCATATTGGGGATATGCAAACTCATTCGCAACACTTTTAATTTCTATACTTGCTCCTATTCTTGGCACAGTTGCTGATTATAAAGGATTTAAAAAACGTTTTTTCACATTCTTCTTTGGACTCGGTATCGTATTTACAAGTATGTTAGCAGTCGTTCCAACCTCTCAGTGGTACTTATTGCTAGGGTGCTATATGCTCGCCTTAATCGGCTTTGCTGGAGCAAACATTTTCTATGATGCATTTTTAGTAGACGTCACTTCTGAAGATAGAATGGACCGAATTTCTACAAGAGGATTTGCATTAGGTTATATCGGGAGTACAATTCCTTTTATCGGTTGTATCGCTCTTATTATTCTTTCCCAAAAAGGAACTATTCCCTTATCGGTCGGCATTGCTAGTCAAATTTCCTTTGCAATAACAGCTCTTTGGTGGGGATTATTTACAATTCCAATGCTAAAAAACGTAGAGCAAACACACTATATTGAGCGTCATCCAAGACCTATTAGAATGAGCTTCAAACGTCTTGCTGATACTTTTAAAAATATTAAAGAATATAAAACTGTATTTATGTTTCTAATCGCTTACTTTTTCTATATTGACGGAGTCGACACAATTATTACTATGTCTACCGCTTACGGAACCGATCTCGGTATTAGTGCAACGAATCTATTAATCATATTATTTGTAACACAAATTGTCGCTTGTCCATTTGCTTTACTATACGGAAAATTATCTGAAACATTTACTGGTAAAAAAATGTTATATGTCGGTATCATTATTTATATCATTATTTGCACATATGCTTATTTTTTAAAAACGACACTTGATTTTTGGATTTTAGCAATGTTAGTTGCTACATCTCAAGGTGGTATTCAAGCACTAAGTCGTTCATACTTTGCAAAACTAGTACCTAAAGAATCTGCTAATGAATTCTTCGGATTTTATAATATATTTGGCAAGTTTGCCGCAATTATGGGTCCGGTATTAGTCGGTGTTACAACCCAATTAACAGGAAAAACAAACGCTGGTGTTCTTAGTATTATTGTTCTGTTTATTATCGGAGGATTCTTACTAACTAGAGTTCCAGAAAATAATACATCCGTTACACCACCTAGTCCAAAGACTAAAACGCTATAAGAAAAGATCCTCTTCTCATAAGAAGAGGATCTTTTTTATTTTTAAAGGTGCGACTTATAATGAACGACTCTACTGCTTGTACAAAAATAATTTATCAACAGTTGTTCCTAATACTTCAGCTAAACGGAATGCTAACGCTAAACTTGGATCATATTTATTATTCTCAATTGCATTTATCGTTTGTCTAGAAACCTTACATTTATCAGCTAATGCGCCTTGTGAAATATTATTTTCAGTGCGTAATTCATAGATTTGATTTTTCACACCATTGCTCCTAACCTGTAAAATCGTTTTTACAACATCAGTATATAATTGGCTCATATAGTTGTCAAAAGTTCCTCAAAGAAAAAGGGAGCAATATTGCTCCCTTACAATAGTTATTTCGAAGCTAACGAATTTGTTAGTGCCTCTTTATTAGCAACATCTTCTTTTTTTATTTGCATACGTAGAACTGGCCCTATCGCTAATAAAATAAGTGCCATTGCTATACAAAACACAGTAACTAGTGAAGTTAGTTCCTTTAATCCTCCAGCTAGTGAAGTTCCAATTAGCATTGCCCCCATAAACAGTGGTAAAATCGTCCCATTTACTCTTCCAACCATATTTTCTGGTACAAGTTGAATCATAAGCGTACCGACAACAATATTAACACAAGCTAAACAAATACCTGTTCCAAACCTCATGAAACTAGTAATCCAAAATGATGTAGATAGCCCTTCTACTAAAAATGACATTGCTAATATGCCCATACCGAATACAAACATTTTTTTCGGATTCACTTTTGAAGCGAAAATTGCAGCAACAATACCACCAATTAACATACCTATTCCATCAGCTGCAGCTAAATATTGAACTGCTTCCTTTTCCATTCCAAGGCGTTCTATTACAAGAAACACCTCTAATGGAGTTGTTAATCCAACAGCTAAGCCTATAATGGTGAAAGTGATCGTAATCATACGTAAATTTTTCGTATGAAGAACATACTTCCAACCTTCTTTTATATCATTTTTTAATGAATCTCTCGCCACTTGCTCTTTTTCAACCCATTTTGGTAAAAATGAAAGGGCGATAGCAGATAACAAAAATAAAATGATTAAGCTATATAGTGACGTAAATAAACCAAGTTGTGTATACACAAGCGATCCTACCACTGGTCCAAAAATTAGAAATAATGACTGTAATGTTTGGTTAAATGCAATCGCATTTGCTACCTGTTCTTCTTTTACATAGCGCTTAAATATACGCGAAGATGAGGGCTGAGAAAACTGACCTACAATCGCGGAAATGAGTGTTGCAAAAAATATAGCCTGCCAATAATCCAACTTTAACAACAGGACAATTCCTATAATAGACAGTACACTCAACACATCTCCAGTGACCATTGTTCTTTTCGGATTCCAGCGATCAGCTAGCGCACCACCGATAAACGAGAAAATAAAAATAGGTGCATATTCCATAACTGATAACAAAGAAACAGAAACCGGATCATTATTCGTTCGCTCCATTATAAAATACAAAAGAGCCATATTTCTGATCCAAATTGCAAATTGTTGTAAAATATCAGACGCCATAACGAGCATAAATGCTCGGTTTTTAAATAAAGCGTTCATTTTCATTCCCCTTTCACAAACCGACCGTTCAGTCTAATTTATTTTGTAAGAAAAGCAACTGACCTATTATTCAGCTGCCATTCCTTTTAACAATACATCTATTGCCTTTTTATAAATACGCTTCAACTCTTTATAATCTAGCTCGTAGTAAAGTACTCCAAGCCCTGATAATAATCCATTCACAATATACATAAGATCACGAGTATTATCTTCACGGAACTCTCCAGACTGTATACCTGCTTCAATTAATTTCTCAAACATAACATATGATTCTCTAGTTAAAGCTAATAGTTCCTCCAAAATCTCTTTACTTACAACTTGACTCATAGAGAATTCCTCTATGGCATTTGAAATTGGTTGCTGTATGTCCTCTACATGATATTCCGCGAGACCATATAGTTTTTCAGTACTAGTGCTATACAACTTCTCTTTTTCATTCCATTTTTCAAGCCAATCATACGTATGCTGTTTCACTACAAATAAAAATAATTCTTCTTTACTTTTAAAGTGATAATAAATACTTCCTTTACTTCGCTCTGTAATTTCACAAATCTCTTCCATAGATGTAGCTGCGTAGCCCTTCTGTGAAAATAGACTTTCTGCTTTGTATGCAATTTCTTTCTTTATCTCTTCTGCGCTTCTTCTCATATTCACACCTCTTTAAACCGACCGTTCAGTCTAATAATAACAAATCAAAAACCTCTATCGCAAGAGGCTATATTCCTTATTTAAGAAAACGTACTTTCAAACCAAGTTCGAATCATATGTATTGTTCCAAATTTAAATGCTAATTTAACAAGAAATACGCCTCCCGCAGCTAATAAAAATAACACTACTTTCCCCTTATTTTTCACTTTCGGTTCCCTTTTCATTTCCATTCCCCTTAGTATGTTAAAAATATTAATCAAACGTTTGTTTAACTGTGTTTATGTATATGTAAGCCGACTAATCAAACGTTTGTTTAAAAAGAAATACGCCTATATAAGGCGCATTTTCATCAATCCCCACCGCCACCGCAGCTTCCTCCGCTATCTCCCCCAAAAGAGCCTCCACAATCATGTGAACCGCCATCATGCGAGCTATCATTATCCGATCCAGCAAAGAAAAATAATGGTGATGAGCTGTTAGATGAATTATGTATGTTATTTTGTTTCGCCAAGTTCACCTTCTTTTTGTTCGATCGAACTGCTGTTACGATTATTCCAACTACAACAAATAATAGTATGACAATAATAAATCCCATATAAAAGCCTCCCCTATTCCTCGAATAATTGAATGATTCTCTCTAGATTTTCAAGTGAAATGAAGCGTGATTCACGAAGAATTTCTTTTCCATTATGAAATAATAAAATTGTTGGCCCTGTAAATACTCCATATCGCCCCGCAATCTCTTGCATGTCTTGTAGTAATATCTCTATTTTCTCTACGTAATCATAATTCTCTAATACGCAATTTACTTTTCTTAGCATAACATCACAAACACCACAATTTTCCGTTTTAATAAACAGAAGTACCAATTGTTGTTCTTCGATATAGGTCGCTAATTCTTCTATCGTTTTAAATGTAGTCATCTTATCCCTCTTAGCGTAATTTACGAAATAATTTGCCTTGATACATACGAAAAGCTGAACTATCTTTAATCTTTCTCTTTTCCATTACCTGCTGAAAACGAAGAGTTTTTGCTGTTAACTCTTCTCGTAATTTCTTTCTCTCTTCTTCATCATAACAGCAAGCAATTAGATCCTCTATTTTTAATATATCTTTTTGTAGTTCCATTTCTGGTGGAATCATTCCCGCATTTTTTAAAATTTTATAACTCATTCTAAGTTCTGGAGGTACCATTGAAAGATCTTCTAATTGTAGTGGTTTTCCTTTTCCCGGAAGATAATCAAGATCACCATTCCGTATTGCTTGTCGAATTTTTTCTTCAGCAATGTTCAAAAACACATCCACACTATTCCCTCCTTTACATATTTTTACTATTATTTTACATGATATTTCCTTATCTTTCTACGTCTTTAATAATTGGCTCCATACAATTTTTTCTCAAATTTATTTATAATGAGCTTTTTCTTCCCATACCAATCTTTAGTTTTCATATATAGTTTGTATTCAAGCCTTTTTGTATTGAGAAAGTCTTTTTCAACTTAATAAAGCGTTTACACTAAATCTTACATTTGTTACGATTTAATCACCCCCAGCTCCCTTGTATAGACTTCGTGATGTCTGATCATTTTATCTAGACGTTTCATACGTCTAGATTCATTTTGGTTTATTGGCGTATGCCTTTAAATATATCTTTTATTTTGAAAGGAGAAATGGCTATGAGGTCTCAAAAATTCACACTGCTATTACTATCTCTACTACTTTTCTTACCTCTTTTTCTCACAAATTTTATTACTCCAAATCTCGCATTAGCAGATTCACCAAAGCAAAGTCAAAAAATTGTTGGGTACTTTCCTTCGTGGGGCGTTTACGGACGTAATTATCAAGTTGCTGACATTGATGCATCAAAGCTTACTCACCTTAACTATGCTTTCGCGGATATTTGTTGGAATGGAAAACATGGAAACCCTTCTACTCATCCTGATAATCCAAATAAACAAACGTGGAACTGTAAAGAATCTGGTGTACCATTGCAAAATAAAGAGGTTCCTAATGGTACTCTCGTACTCGGTGAACCATGGGCTGATGTTACCAAATCGTATCCTGGCTCAGGGACAACTTGGGAAGATTGCGATAAATATGCCCGTTGCGGAAATTTCGGGGAACTAAAACGATTAAAAGCTAAATATCCTCACTTAAAAACAATTATTTCCGTTGGTGGCTGGACTTGGTCTAACCGCTTTTCTGATATGGCCGCTGATGAAAAAACAAGAAAAGTATTTGCTGAATCTACAGTAGCTTTTCTTCGCGCATATGGGTTTGATGGCGTAGATTTAGACTGGGAATATCCGGGCGTTGAAACGATTCCTGGTGGTAGTTATCGTCCTGAAGATAAACAAAATTTCACTCTCCTTCTTCAAGATGTCCGAAATGCTTTGAATAAAGCAGGTGCTGAAGATGGCAAACAATATTTACTAACAATCGCTTCAGGCGCAAGCCAACGCTACGCTGATCATACAGAGCTAAAGAAAATTTCTCAAATACTCGATTGGATTAATATTATGACATATGATTTCCACGGCGGATGGGAAGCTACTTCTAATCATAATGCAGCTCTATATAAGGATCCAAATGACCCAGCAGCAAATACGAATTTTTACGTAGATGGTGCTATAAATGTTTATACAAATGAAGGTGTTCCAGTCGATAAACTAGTATTAGGCGTACCCTTTTACGGACGTGGCTGGAAAAGTTGTGGCAAAGAAAATAACGGACAATATCAACCTTGCAAACCAGGTAGTGATGGGAAACTTGCTTCTAAAGGTACTTGGGATGATTATTCTACCGGTGACACAGGTGTGTATGATTACGGTGATTTAGCAGCCAATTACGTTAATAAAAATGGTTTTGTACGCTACTGGAATGACACAGCTAAAGTACCTTATTTATATAATGCAACTACAGGCACATTTATTAGCTACGATGACAATGAATCTATGAAATACAAAACAGACTATATAAAGACGAAAGGTTTAAGTGGAGCAATGTTTTGGGAACTAAGCGGAGATTGCCGTACAAGTCCAAAATATAGTTGCAGTGGTCCAAAATTACTTGATACGCTAGTAAAAGAATTACTTGGTGGACCTATTAGTCAAAAAGATACTGAGCCACCAACGAATGTTAAAAACGTTGTAGTTACGAATAAAAATTCAAACTCAGTTCAATTAAACTGGACTGCATCTACTGATAACGTAGGAGTTATGGAATATGAAATTACTGCTGGAGAAGAGAAATGGAGTACAACAACAAATAGCATTACAATTAAAAACTTAAAACCTAATACGGAATACACATTTTCAATAATTGCCAAAGATGCTGCTGGAAATAAATCACAACCTACCGCTCTTACTGTCAAAACGGATGAAGCTAATACGACACCTCCTGATGGAAATGGTACTGCTACATTTTCAGTCACTTCGAATTGGGGCAGCGGTTATAACTTCTCGATTATAATCAAAAATAATGGAACGACTCCTATTAAAAATTGGAAATTAGAATTTGATTATAGCGGTAATTTAACACAAGTTTGGGATTCTAAAATTAGTAGTAAAACAAATAATCATTATGTAATTACGAACGCAGGATGGAATGGTGAAATTCCTCCTGGTGGATCTATTACAATTGGCGGTGCAGGAACAGGTAATCCTGCCGAACTTTTAAATACCGTCATTAGCGAAAACTAGACGTAATATCCATTAATTAATTCACTAAAGTTTGAATTTAGGTTTGAGCAATACCTCCTAAATTCAAACTTTTAATTTTACGAAAAATCAAAAATATCATAATAACCTATTATAATTATATTTAATTTCTAATATGAAGTTTATATGAAGTTCATTTGAATTTTACATGAATTTCCTTTAATTTCTATTGTCTTCCTATAATATCCATATTATCCTTTACATAAAGGAATTATTTTCATTCCATTTTGAACTATCTATATATATAAAGAAAGATAGTCACCTGTTAGGGAAAGGCTTTCGTATTATAAATATAACAAAAGAAAAAGCACGCTTATAAGCGCACCATAAGAGTGCTTCTTCATACAATTCTCATGTAAGAGTTCTCGAAAATCATGTTAATCACAAAGAAAAGGCATTAGCTCCTAAAAGCTAATGCCTTTTCTTTATTCATATTGTTCAGTATTCCAATCTTCTATATTCCATACTTTTGTTATCCACGATTCATAGAAAGAAGGTTCATGTGAGACAATTAAAACCGTTCCTTTGTATTGTTGTAACGCTTCCTGTAAAGCCATCTTAGTTTCTACATCCAAATGATTAGTCGGTTCGTCTAAAATTAAAATATCAGCTTTTTCTATTTTTTCATATAAGGAGCTAACACACTTAAAATCTCTTCTTTATCCTTTTTTAATTCGAGTGATGTTAACATATCCATCGTTCTCGGCCTAGGTAATTTCACTTGTACCTCGCCAACTATTGACGCTGGTCTTTGAGATAAAATAAATACGCGATCTGAAAGCAAGATTGCCTCATCTAAGTCATGTGTCACCATAACGATTGTTTGCTTTTCTTGATGCCAAGAGTTTAAAAGCCAGCTATGTACTTCCATTTTTGTAAATGCATCTAATTTACCAAAAGGCTCATCCAGCAGCATAATTGGCTTTTCACATAAATATGTGCGCAGAAAACTAATTCTTTGACGCATACCACCAGATAATTCATCTGGATAATGGTCTGCATATTCATCTAGTTGGAACTGCTTTAATGCTTCCATTCCTTCTGTCAGCCTTTGTTTTTTCGGCTTTCCTTCAATTTCTAACGGAAGAACGATATTTTGCAAAGCTGATCGCCACGGTAGTAATAAATCTTGTTGTGGCATATAACTAACAACATCTTGCTCTTGTACTTGCTTATCGTTATACGTTACGTTCCCGCTTGTTGGTTTTTCAACATTTGCAATCATGTTTAATAATGTGCTTTTCCCGCAACCACTCGGTCCTACAAAGGAAACAAACTCTCCCTCTTGTATAGAGGCACTAATATTCTCTAATACATTCTTTCCGTCAAAAGATTTCACTATATTTTTTATGTGTAATCCGCTCATTTTTCACTTGGAAGGAATTCATTTGTAAAAGCATCTTTTACATCGATTTTCTTTTTAATAACTTTGTTGTCATATAAGAAATTCATGTAATTCGTCCAAATTTCTTCCTTCTGTACTCCCCATGCTTTAGCATCATCTTGATACTTCGTACTTAACCATTTTTGGCTTTCTTGAACTAAATCTTTATTTACATCTGGAACAGCTTTAATTAAAATATCAGCAGCCTCTTTCGGTTCCTTAATTGCAAAATTATAACCTTCTGTCGTTGCACTCATAAACTTTTTCACAAAGTCTTTATCTTGCTTCGTATGTTTTTCACTCGTAATAATAACAGGACTATAGAAATCAAGCGCTGGATCTAAGTCCTTCACCATAATCGTATTTAACTCTTTTCCTTGGCGCTTTGCTTCAATACCATCCCAACCGTAATAAATCCATTCGAAATCTGCATCACGACCGATTGATTTAAAGAAATCTGTTTGTCCTAAGATGATTTTTTCAACTTTATTAAAATCAGCTTGATGTTTATCCATAATCGTCTTTAATGTCGCTTCTTCCGCTGGTCCTCCCCAGCCGCCGTAACGTTTACCTTCAAAATCTTTCGGTGACGTCATATTATCTTTCTTAAGCGATGCAAACGCTGAAGTGTTATGCTGAATAATCGCTCCTACAGATACAACAGGAATTCCTTCCACACGAGCTAACGTTACATTTTCTTGTGCGCTTATTGCGAAGTCTGCTTTTCCTGATGCTATCATTTGCTCTGCTGTTACATTGTCACCTGGTTGAATAATTTCTACATCTAATCCTTGCTTTTTGTAATAATCTTTCGTTTGCGCTACATACAAGCCAGTATGATTCGTATTTGGAAACCAATCTAATACTACTTTTACTTTTTGATCTTTACTTGCACTTTCTTCTTTCTTCGCCGGATTACATCCAGCCACACCTACCGCTACTAAGGCAGCTAACATAACTTTCAAACCTTTTTTCATTTTCTGCCGTCCTTTCTATATATCCATGGTGCTGTTATTCTTGCCATAAACTCTACGATAAAATACAGGCATAATGTCACCATAACGATGATTGCTGCAACACCAAATACTCGGGCAGTCAAAAAGGATTTTGTAGCCCTCGTAAGCATAACGCCTAATCCTTCACTTGCACCGAGCCATTCTCCGATAATTGCCCCCATTACGCTATATGTAACTGCAATTTTTAAACCTGAGAAAAAGTATGGAAGCACTGCTGGAAATTTTACTTTCTGGTAAACTTGCCATTTTGTCGCCTTCATTGTTTGTAACAGTTTCAGCATGTTTTTATCTACTGTTTGAAAACCTTCTAAAATACTAAGCGCAATTGGGAAGAAACAAACGAGTATTACGACCATTACTTTCGGCAACATCCCATATCCAAACCAAATAATAAATAGCGGTGCAAGTACAACAATTGGAATTGTTTGCGAAATAACGAGCAATGGATTTATTAAAATACGAAATAACGGTATAACGTCCATAATAATTGCGATGCTCGTCCCCAATAAAATTGCAAAGAATAGTCCAATTATAACTTCCTGCAGTGTTTGCATCGTATTTGGTAATAGTAAATCTTTCATCCCAATTAATTCTTGAACAATGGCAGAAGGCTTTGGTAAAATCCACGGTTCGATTTTAAATAATGAAACAGATCCTTCCCATATCGCAATGAGAAGGATAAGCCAAATAGTTGTAATAAGTTTAGATTGCTTCTGGTTTTGCATATTCATCACGGTACTTCCAAACCTTTTCATCTATCGTTACACCAGTGCTTGGACGATAATGGATTTTAATAGAAGTAATCACTTCTTCTGCTCCAGCATCGACGCAAGCTTGTTGCGCACGTTTAACGACATCAAGAAGTACATCTAATTCTCCTTCCAAAGTTGTTTCCATTGCCCCTACTTCATAACGAACTCCCGATTGTTGCACAACTTCAATTGCTTTATCGACAACAGAATATACATCTTTCGTTTTCGCTTGTGGTACTACTGAAAATGACATTGTAACTTGTTGTGACATAATAAAATCCCCCTTATAAAATTAAATTTCAAAAATAAGAAAAGGCTTTCCTACTGCGTAGGAAAGCCTTGTATGCAAGTTATTACAGAATAACATATGCTACATCACTTTAAGTAACTCCCTACGCTGGCATTATCCAGATCAGGTTGAGGGTCGATGTTTACTTACATCCTCTCAGCCAATTGGCTCCCCGGTCCTTAATTCGTTTTCATTGTAGCATGATTTATTTTATTGAACAAACAAAAGCATGCATAATCATTTCATTATTTTTGGAAAATAACCAACTTTTTCACCATGAGCTAATAACTGCTGAATAAATTCTTTATTAATTGCTGGTACTATCAATTCTTTTTTCTTAATCCATTTATTCGTTCTACGCGTACCCATTACAATTTCAGATTGCTGCGCTCCATCTCCTGCAACTTGAGAAGCAATTAACTCTGCTATTACTTCATTTCCCTTCGCTAATGCAAGTCCGGTATTTACATATTCTGAAAGTGGAACCATTTCAAGATTGTATCCACACTCTCCAATTAGCTGTATAAATTGTTCAAACTCAATTTGATGTGGATGACAAATATGTAACGTCTCTCCTATAATTTGCGCATCTTGCAAATACGATACAATTGATTTACTAGCAAAATCAATTGGTGTGAAATCAACTTTCCACTTCACATTTGGTGCTTCCCCAATTAATAGCATTGTTTTAATAAGACGATAAAATGCGTTTCCTTCAATATTTTGTTGGAACGAACCTGTTTCTGAATGACATGCTAAATTACCTGCACGATAAATATTTCCGCGCAAACCATTTTTCATTGCTTCACGAACAATGTTTTCCGCTTGTAGTTTACTATTTGAATATACATTCTCTAAGTCTACACTGTAATTAAAATCACCAGTTTTCATGTATGTATCCCATTGATCTACCGCTAATTCTAACGGGATACCAATTGTAGAAATAAAATGGAATGTAGCACCTTTCTCCGCTAATGCTAGCATACGGCTAGTTCCTTGGACATTTATATTTTCAAATTGTTTTACATCCCCAAAATGTCTTACATCTGCACCGCAATGAATTATCGTATCCATCTTAGAACTGATGAACATAAATTCTTCTTCGCTCATCCCAAGATACTCTTCTCCCAGATCACCAGCTACGGCCTGTATACGCTGTAACCATTCTTCACATACATCATTAAAGTAGCCTGTTAATGTATCTATAATTCTTTGCTGCACATCTTTAGTTGGTCTTACTAAACAATAAATAGTAGCAGCTGTATCTCTCAACAATTCATATAATATGTGTGATCCTAAATAACCAGTAGCTCCTGTTAAAAAGACATTTGAAATCTGGTTTTCTTCCAAAACGTTTGCATACGTGATAGTATCTGGTTCGTGAATCACTTTATATTCACGAAATACTTCTTCTTTCTCTACTTTTACTTCTCGCTCAATTCGAGCTAATCCATATATCGTTCTTTCTTTAAAGAAATCTTGAATTGTTAAATGTGAGAAATCTTCTTTTAACAATGTTAAGACTCGTAATACTTTTAATGAATGTCCACCAATTGTAAAGAAATCATCATGCACTCCAACTTTTGAAATTCCTAATACTTCCGCCCAGGCGTTCGCTATTTGTTTTTCTGCTTTATTAGAAGGTGCAACATATTCTTGTAGACGAACCGGTTCATACTTTTCTTCTAACTGAGCTAACTTCTTAACATCAATCTTTTTATTAGGTGTAAGTGGTAATTCATTAATATAAATTAGTTTAGATGGCACCATATAATCTGGTAATTGCTCTTGTAACTGATAAACTAATTCTGGTATTTCTTTTTTATTTAAAGTTGTATAGAACGCGATTAAATATTGGCTACCTTCCTTACTCTTCTTAGCAAAAACAGCATTTTCTTTTATATTATGATTTTGAGAAATTTTACTTTGGATTTCGCCTAGTTCAATACGATGTCCTCTAATTTTTACTTGATCATCTTTCCGATGTAAAAACTCTATATTTCCATCCTCTAGCAACTTAACGATATCACCTGTTTTATATATATTAACTATAGGATTAAAAGGGTTCGGAATAAAAGCTTCAATTGTTTTATTAGGCTTATTAAAATACCCTTTTGCTAATCCCACTGAATCTATATATAATTCACCAGGTACACCAATTGGACAAAGATTCATATTCTCATCCAAAATCATAACTTGATAATTAGCACATGGTTTACCAATGGGAATACTCGCAACATCCTCATTTAACTGACTAGGTATTTTATAGGTTGTCGTCACTACAGTACATTCTGTCGGTCCGTATACATTATGAATTTCAACATTTGTACCTATTCTTTCTCTCCACAATTTAATAACCTCTACAGGCAACATTTCACCGCCAATCGCAATTCTTTTTAGGGAAGCTAGCTTATATATATCTTCTTCTGCTAAATAAGTTGCTACTTGTCGAACAAAAATTGTTGCTAATGCCAAGATTGAAGTTGCTTTCACTTTATAGATTGCATTTGCAAATGCTTCTACAGACAATCGCTCTTCCTCTAATAGTACATATAAGTTTCCTCCACAGAATAAAGAAGCAAATGACTCCCATACAGAAGCATCGAAACTAAAGGAAGGAAATTGGGCAAATACATCCTCTTCTGTCAATTCATATTGCTTTTTCATCCAAGTATACAGATTAACAACGCCTCTATGTGCTAACATCGTTCCCTTTGGATTCCCTGTTGAACCAGATGTATAAATCATATAAGCTACATCATCACAATGAATAGACAACTTTACATCTGTATCTTCATAAGTTTCACTATCATACATTGAAACTGTTTGAACCCCATCACATGTTATAGGCGTCTCTTTCATCAATATAACTTTCGCTTGGCTATCTTGAATAATGTACTGTATTCTACTTTCCGGATAATCTGGATCAATCGGAACATACGCTGCACCAGCTTTTAATATAGCTACCATACTTACTACTGTGTCTATGCTACGTTTCATAAATATTCCAACATAGTCTCCTAATTGGACGCCGTTTTTAATTAACATATGAGCTATTTGATTACTTTTTTTATTTAGCTCCTCATAAGTTAAAGTACCTTCCCTTGAAGATAAAGCTATACGATTTGGAAATTGAGTAACAGTATTATAGAACATATCGACGATACTTTTCTCAGGATATACTGCTGTCGTATCATTCACTTGACTATAAAGTGACATCTCGGCCTCTGTAATAACATTAAAATTATTTATATGATTATTATTATTTTGTGATTTATTAATTAAAACACCTTGTATTTGTTGTGCATAACGAGTAATTGTTGTCTCTTTCCAATTAACACTATTAAATATTATTTCTACACTTTGCATATTTTTACTAAATACAAATTGTAATGTATTCGTGTCTTTTAGCTCATAATATGTTTCACCAATAATAATAGGTGACATTTCATATAACGTATTACCGTTTTGAAACTCTTCTATTTCTTCCTCATTCATTTCTTTAATTTGCTCCAGTTGCTCTTCAATTTGTAAATTTAAACTTTCATAGGAGAGAAAATTAGAAACTTCAATAGTAATCGGAAATAAACTTCCTCTTACATGATAAAGCACGACAATATGTTTTTCTTTAGAAATATGATATAACCACGTTGCAGTCGCTCCTATTAAATCTACAATGTGAGTCAAATTTGAAAACAGTTCCGTTTTCCTTTTTATCCTAAGTTCTGTTCCTTGCACATCTTTAGGTATTTTAATACTTCCTTCTACTTTTCCTAAAAATTCTTTTACCATCTCACTATAAGAAATTGCTAATTTCATATTTATGTAAATTCCTCTCTTAAATATAATAAAGGTGTGAAAATTCACACCTTTTTTATCCCTTATTAAAGGGCAGATTCGTTCAATTCATAATCAGTAGCGGAGATACGCCCTTGATTAGAATTGAACTTTCTCCTTATTCGCTTTTAAACTCACCAATAAGCTCTTGTAATTCCTGAGAGAGCCAACTTAAAGAAGTCGCTAATTCTGCAATATCTTGTACTGATATTTCTTGCTCTTTCATGCTTTCTTCAACATTACTACTGCTGTTGGCATAAGTATTTGCAATATGTGATAATTCATTTACGACTTGAACAATATTCTGGCTATTTTGTAAAATATCACTCGAATTACCAGAAACAGCTTTTACTTGATCTGTAACAGATTGCGCTGATTTTGAGATTTTTTCAAAGAAATCTCCGCTACTTTGAACAAGCGAAATTCCAGTTTCTACTTCTTTTGAACCTTTTTGCATGGAAACTACAGCATCTTCTGTCTCAGCTTGTGTTTCACCAATTAATTTCGCTATATCTTTAGCAGACGCTTCCGTCTGTTCTGCTAATTTTCGTACTTCATCAGCAACAACTGCAAACCCTCTTCCAGCTGCTCCAGCACGTGAAGCCTCAATAGAAGCATTTAAAGCTAATAAATTTGTTTGATTTGAAATGCCTGTAATTACAGTTACGATATCACTAATTTCTTTTGACCTTGTTTCTAACGAATAAATGATGGAAGATAAATCTTGTACTGCATTTTGGATTAAACTCATTTGATTAATAATTTGTCCAATCACTTCATTACCTTCAATTGAATGTTGCTCCATACCTTCAGAAGCAACCGCAACTTGTTTCGCAGCCCCAGTTATCTCTTCTACCTTATCTTCCATTCCATGTACAATCCCTAAACATTGTTGTACTGAAGTTTTTTGAGACTGTGCCCCTACTCTTAAACCTTCAATAGAACTTGCAATCTCTTGAACTGCCATGCTGTTTTCCTCTGTACTCGCCGACAATTCTTGTGAAGAAGAAGAAACTTGCTCAGCAGTTTGCCTTACTTTATCTATAATCCCTTTAAACTTTTCAATCGTGTTATTGAAATAAACATTAATAATTCCAATATCATCTGGTCTTTCTTTTAATTTAATACTCAAGTCACCTTCGCCAATTTTACGTAACCCTTCTCGTAAATCTTTTAATGGAGCTAGCGAGTGACGCACGATAAAGAATTGAGTAATAGTCGCAATTGCTAATGAAATAATGATAAAGAGTAAACCCTGTATCATAAACTTCTCTTTTGTAATAGGAACAATGGAAGCATCTAAGTCAGCGGCAACAATTGCAATAATATTGTTTTCTCCATCTGTAATTGGTTCTAATATTGTCACCCACGAACCTATTTCATCTTCATATACTTCTGTCATTTGAGCCTTTTTCGTATCAATCACTTTATCGTATGCCTTCATCCAATGAGCGGGTTGTTCATAATAATCTCCCGGCTTTATAGGAAACGCATTTGTTAACTCTGTAGTCAAACCAACGAGTTGTAATTCTCGCTTTTCATTCGGCTTTGCTCCTGTAACATACGTTTGTCCAACGCTTTTCAATTCTTTTGATACTTCATCTAATTTCTCTGTTAACTTTTCTTTTTTCACTTTTTCGGCTGTAGGATCTTTCGCCATGTCTCTAACTAATTCTACATCCAGTTTTTTCAATACTATTTCTCCTGTTTCAATAGACTGCCTTTCAAATAAAGACATCATACTATTTTGAAACATATTGAAACTTAACGCACCCATACTTCCAACAAGTGTCAAAATAACTAATACGGTTAATAAGACGTTCTTTTGAAGGAACGATAACTTATGCCAATATTTTTTCATTAATATCCACCTTCCTTAATCAACACAAACAAAAAAACAAAATATATGGATATTTTGTTTGAAAATGTTTCTCAATATGTTCGAGAATAAAAAAAAGCCAATGTAAAAGCATTGGCCAAGACCAACCCTATCCGTCCGGTAACTGGCTAGCGTAGCCTTTCGACCTTAGCTCCTGTAGTTTTGCGTCCTCATGTTTCCATCAGTTTGCCTTTCTCGCTGAACGAGTTGAACGATATGGGAGTTCTATGAGAATTAATTTATTCTCTTTCAAAGATTACAACATATAAATCAAAATGTCTACTTATTTAGAGATATAAATACAAATTTTTAATGCATTGCTTTTTCGAAATAATTTCAAAAAGTACGTGAATGTTACTTTTTTTGTGTTATATAATAAAAAATGTATAAATAACAAGGATTTCTTCGGGTATTTATTTAATTTTCATTCAAATTAAACTATTCGAATATATCTTAACTAATGAATTTCGGAGGTAGTTTATCATGTTTTGGCTACAATTTCTTACCTTGTTACTCTGTATTTTTATTGGTGCACGCCTAGGCGGAGTTGGTTTAGGAGTAATGGGTGGAGTTGGTATGGCAATACTCGTTTTTGTCTTCCACCTACAACCAACCGCGCCTCCTATCGATGTAATGCTTATGATTTTGGCAGTAATTACAGCTGCTGGTGCTTTGCAAGCTGCTGGAGGAATGGACTATCTTGTTCATCTAGCTGAAAAGGCATTACGAAAAAATCCAAAGCGTATTACTTTTTTTGCTCCAATTGTTACTTATTTATTCACACTATGTGCAGGTACTGGTCACGTTGCCTATTCTGTACTTCCTGTTATTGCAGAAGTCTCTCGTGAATCAGGGATTAGACCGGAACGCCCAATGTCAATTGCCGTAATCGCTTCTCAACAAGCAATTACAGCTAGTCCAATTTCAGCTGCCACAGTTGCTCTTTTAGCAATGTTAGCTGACTATAAAATCACTTTATTAGATATTTTAAAAGTGAGTATTCCTTCCACTTTCATTGCTTGTATGTTAGCAGCATTCGTTGCTAGTAAGATGGGAAAAGAATTAAATGAAGACCCTGAATACTTAAAACGATTAAAAGAAGGAATGATTCCTAAGCTTGAAGAGAAAAAAGAATTTGTAGGTGTAAAGGGCGCAAAATTATCAGTTATCCTTTTCCTTGTAGGAACCTTCCTTGTTGTACTTCTTGGTTCATTTGAAGCACTTCGTCCAGGATGGATAGTTGATGGGAAGTTAGCCCGTCTTTCCATGCCGAATACAATTGAGATGGTTATGTTAACTATCGCGGCTCTTATTATTATTTTCTGTAAACCAAATGTAGAAAGCATTGTGTCTGGTAACGTCTTTAAAGCGGGGGCAACAGCAGTTGTTGCTATTTTCGGTATCGCTTGGATGGGAGATACTTTCTTTAATGGAAACTTAAATATGATTCAAGGATCCATTCAGCATTTAGTAACAAGTGCACCTTGGCTATTTACCATCGCACTATTCATTCTATCTATTTTACTGTACAGCCAAGCAGCAACTGTTCGTGCCTTAATGCCACTTGGACTATCTCTTGGCATTCCACCAGCGCTACTGATTGCTATGTTCCCTGCAGTAAATGGATATTTCTTCATTCCAAACTATGGAACAATCGTTGCTGCTATTAACTTTGACCGTACTGGTACAACAGGTATCGGTAAATACGTATTAAATCATAGTTTTATGATTCCTGGCCTAATTGCAACATTTACTTCTATCGGAATTGGAATGCTCTTAATTTCAATTATGTTTTAAAGAAAAAGCACAAACCTTTATTTAAAAAGGTTTGTGCTTTTTTAATCAAATGTTTGTTTAAATTTTGGGGCAGTCTATTTCTCCATGTAGCACTTAAAATACTACACGTCCTTCCCTACAAACTTCTCTTTACTTCTTCAGCTAATTTTCTCGTACTTTCATACGCAGATTCAGCTAAACTAATTGCTGAAATAACTGAAACACCGTCCGCACCCGCTTCTATAACTGCCGCTGTATTTTCAATTGTAATCCCACCAATACCAACGATTGGCACTGTAATTCCTTGTTCTCTAAAATAGGCTAATCCTTTCGTTCCTTGAACCGCTTTCGTATCTTTTTTCGTACTCGTTGGGAAAATAGGTCCAACGCCTAAATAATCTGCTCCATTTTCGATTGCAAAGCGTGCTTCTTCAATTGTATGAGCAGATACGCCGATAATTTTATCTCCCATTTTTTCACGAACAGATGTAATTCCTTCATCATCTTGTCCTACATGAACACCATCTGCATCTAATTCAATGGCTAATTCTACATCATCATTTACAATGAAAGGAACACTATATTCCTTACAAAGCGTTTGCAATTCTTTTGCAAAGCGCACTCTATCTTCTCCGATTAAAGAACCTTCCTCCTTCTCGCGAAACTGAAAAATTGTCACTCCACCATCTAACGCTTCTTTCAATACAACTAAAGGATCCCTCGTGCAGTTATTACTTCCCATAATAAAATACACTTGCAATAGCTTAGACATTTTATCTATTTCAATGCGTGCCATTTCTTTCACTCCCTCTTACTCTAACTCCTCAATCTTTCCATACTTCTCAATATCACTAGAAGTAGTATTCGCTAACTGATTTAAAAATTCAATTTGGAAACTACCAGGTCCCTTTTCCACGGTCTTAGCAGCTGCCAGTTCCGAAGCTACACCATAAAACGTTAATGCTGCTACTGCTGCTTTTACATAATCTTTTTCCACTGCTACAAATGCTCCTATTACAGAAGTTAGTAAACAACCTGTTCCCGTAACTTTCGTTAAAATAGGGTGACCATTTCGAATAACAATAGTTCTCTTTCCATCTGTAACAACATCTTCTTTTCCAGTAATGACCGCAACTGTATTTAGTTCATCTGCTGCCTGCCTTGCAATACTTACAACATTGCCATTTCCAGTACCAGCGTCTACCCCTTTAATTTCCCATTTCTCATTAATAACATTTGCTATTTCAGCTGCATTTCCGCGGATAATTGCTAACTCAATTTCAGCCGGAATATGTCTCGCAACTTCTGTTCGATACGAAGTTGCTCCTGCACCAACTGGATCAAATAGTACTGGCACATTGTTCGCATTTGCTGATTTACCCGCGAGTAACATCGCTTCTACTTCTTCAGGACGAAGTGTCCCCATATTTAATACTAACGCTCCAGCAATGCTAGCCATTTCTGCTACTTCTTCTTTCGCATACGCCATTACAGGCGATGCCCCAAGTGCCAACAAACCGTTAGCAGTAAAATTTGTTACAACAACATTTGTAATATTATGAACAAGCGGATTAGATTCTCTCACCAAATCCACTACTTTACTAATTTCTTTCATATTCATCCTTTTCATCTCCTAACTATAATGATGGGAGATACACAAAAAGACACTTTGCGCGTACGCAAAGTGCCTGAATATGTGCTTTTACACTCTCCCTACGCTGGCATTATCCAACAGGTTCAAATGGTCAATGACGGACTAGTAGCCATACTCTCAGTTTGTATCCACAAACTCCCATGTGTTTCTTATTCATCTACTTCAAAGTCTACTCTTATTCTAGTAAAATAACAAGTTCTTTACTTTTCTATTTGATATAGAGGCAACTGATAAAGTGAAACTTTAATCAGTTGGGATTTTGTTAACTCCATTAAAAACAGCTGAAATATGGAGCGAAACTGAATCTCAAGAAGATGTATGCTATATTTAACTTATGGAAATTTGAAAGGATGTTTTTAATATGTCAAAAAGCGTTGTAATCGCTGAAAAACCTTCCGTTGCACGAGATATTGCTCGTGTACTGAAGTGTGATAAAAAAGGAAACGGCTATCTTGAAGGTAGTAAATATATTGTAACTTGGGCTTTAGGTCATCTCGTTACATTAGCAGATCCAGAAAGTTATGATGTGAAATATAAAAAGTGGAATTTAGAAGATTTACCGATGCTACCTGAGCGTTTGAAATTAACGGTTATTAAACAAACTGGTAAACAATTTAATGCTGTAAAAAGTCAGCTACTTAGAAAAGATGTAAATGAAATTATTGTAGCAACAGACGCTGGACGTGAAGGGGAATTAGTCGCACGCTGGATTATCGATAAAGTTAAGCTAAATAAACCAATCAAACGTTTATGGATTTCTTCTGTAACCGATAAAGCAATTAAAGATGGTTTTGCAAATTTAAAACCAGGTAAAGCCTATGACAATTTATACGCTTCAGCAGTTGCGCGTTCAGAAGCTGACTGGTATATCGGTCTTAATGCAACTCGTGCTTTAACGACTCGCTTTAATGCCCAGTTAAATTGCGGCCGTGTACAAATGTATCCCGTCAATAGCTAGGGTGAAATTAATATTTCTAGTATTTATATGACTTGTATGATTTCCTCCCAAATTTATATGGTTATAATGATAATTTAAAGTAGTAAAAACCTCGAATTGATTGTAAAATACCTCTCCTTATTTGATAAGAAACAAAAGGAAACCATTTTGAAAAAAAATTAATCAAAACAGATTCCTACTCCCTAAACCATTATACATTTATTGTAAAAAACATTCCCAGCATCTGCTTAATAATCCGATGAATTGTTTATCAGTGATTCTTTATATCTCCATGTAGGTTTAAAATAAAATTTGATCAAAATTATGCTGCAAACATTGATTTATAGATAGAATAAACCCACGTGTTTTAAACTTAGATTGATCAAAATACGTAGGTTTTGTTTTTGAATTATGGAAGTTTTTATAAAAAGATTGATTAGAAAGATTTTTGTAAGGTATTTTCAATTTGAATAGGTACATGAATACGGTCTCTTGCTACTACTGTACCTTCGTAAACAATATAACATTCTACGAAATGATCTCCATTGAAATTAGCAGGTTCTGTACATTTTTCGACGCCCTTTTTTATTTGCCCTCGAATACAATTTCTACGAATTGCTTCTTCTCCCCTATTTAAAACCTTCCAATATATATCAAATTTAAATTTCTCATCAGAACTTAGTTGTTTTATTGAATTGCGTTCTTGAATGACTTTTTCAAATTCATTTTCAACAATCAAAAATTCAAGTGTTTTTCGACGTTTAATTCTATTTTGCATTTTCAAGAGGTCTCTTAAAAATGCAGGTCTGTAACCATCCTGTTTAATAATACAGTCAATTTTAAGAGAATAACGTATATCAACTTTAAATTTATTTTCAATAAATTCCTCAGTATTAGTTGCTCTAGTATAAGCAGACTCAAAGTAGGCAACAGATTTATTAACCGTTTCTGGAACTGGGAAGGTTTGACCAAATAAATATACTAGTGTTTCATATAAGTCTGTACTACCCTCGTCTAAATCTTTAATTTTGTTATAAGCCTTCTTTGCTTTCTTTACGAACTTACACTTTTTATTGTAGACTTTTTGATTGCTACCTAGAGCATACCAATAAGTTTGTTCTTCATTCAAATCTTTTAAATACTTAAATAAATCCTTTAACAAATCTAAATAATCAGCAAAAGTTGCAGAATAATACTTAGAATTTTCGTTCAAGAATTTGTAAACTAATGTGTCAATCAATAACCCACCAAATTTAAACCCGATGTTATTTTTCCAGGCTCTAACTAAATAACAAACATAGCTAAAATTATTATTGGTAGTAGTATTGAAAGTATTTGCTTCAGCGATTTCTGGAATTGGGTCTGTTTTTTTCCAACTACCACCTTCGTTTGCATCAGGGTATAAAAAGGAGTCATCCGATTGTTCAAATACAGGGCAGACTTCAATAATCTTTTTTAAACTTTCAAAACTTACAACAACAACTTGTCCATCGCCACGTACAATTGTCTTAGGATATCGTTTTTTTATTTCTTTTTTTACATCTTGCAGTAGTTTTGATTGACCATTACCATCATGATCATCATATTGCTTTTTTTTACTGCTTGGTAAAATAAATAACATATCTACATCACTAAATGATTTAATTGCTGTTTGTCTTCCCAGTGATCCCACAACTTCACAATGTTCGGTTTCACTTTCACAACCATCGTAATAAGATTTGTTTAATCTCTTTGTAATTTCCTTTACGCGTTTAGTCTCCTCTTCAGTATCTTCTATCTTTAAAGAATCAATGAATTCTTCCATGTATGTAGCTAGCATCCCTTATCTCCTTTACTGGTGATTTTCACATTAAAACTTTATTACAAGAATTAAAATTGTAATTGTCAAAATGACGGTCCATATTCTCAAAGACATTGGAAATTTATCTTTCCAAGTAAAGCTTTTTTGCTCATCAATCCATTCATGCTGCGCTTGATAAAAGAATTTGTAATGGGCATACCAATCGCTAAATGCTATTTGCTTTGTAATGCTTGTAGCATAATAGTCATTCAACAATCTTTTAAGTTTTTCTTGTTCTTCATCAGTCACATCAGATTCAGTAGAACTGTTTATCTGATAATACATATCTTTTAACTCATTATGAATTTCTGTTAACCTTATGCCAGCTTCCATATAATCTTCTTTTTGAGCACTATATTGATTTATTTGAAGAGCCACCACACTTACTAAAATAATTACAAGAGACACTTCTTTGCTATAGTCAAAAGACGGTGCATACAATTGCCATATACCGATTAATAATGTAATCAATGCTATGCCACTTGGTATTTTTTCAACAATATCATACGTTGCAAAATGCTTTTTAGCGCCAAACATCACATTGTATCCATGTTCTGCTAACGACTTTAAAAAGGTTTCTTTTTTCATATTAACTCCCTTTCTATAAAAAAATCATTCTAATATTGCATAATACTAGAATGATTTTTGATTTTTAAATAAACATTTGTTGCATAAATCCTTTTTTCTGCTCTTGTAGTAAATCAATTTTTTGTTGTTGGAGTCGAATTTTTTTGTCAATCAATTCTAAAAAAGAACTAATTTTTTCTTGTTCTTTAATACAAGGTAAATAAATAGTTAATGAACCATATTCTTCCCCATTTATCCCTGGTTGTCCAGATCGCATAGACATTACCTTAACCCATTTATAATAATCATTTGTTAATGTTTGTTGATAAATAAAATTAGCATTATAAATTCTACTAATTCTTGCTCGAATCAAAAATCCTGCAAAATAAAACTTTCTTTCTTCATTTTTAAAAATAAAACTTTTCCCTGTACTTGCTCCTGTACGTGCAAATACAATATCATTCTCTTTTAAAAGATATTTCTCATTTAATTCACCGTCAGGAGAAACTTTACCTTTTTCAATAAAAGAACGATTTTTTTCTTCAATATCAGTTATTCTTAAATAAATGTTTTCTCCATCAAATTCTTTTGCTGCTGCATTCATTCCATAGGTAATTGAATCTGTCAGTTCTTTTAAATGTTTTTTAACCCATTGCCCACTAAACTCTTTAAATCTCAACTCTTGTTTAAAAATCTTCTGCATATATCCTTTTTTTTGTTCTTGCAGCAAATCCATTTTTTGTTGTTGGAGTTGGATTTTTTTCTCTATAATTTCTAAAGCAGAAGAAATGTATTTTTGTACTTCTAAACTTGGAAGTTGAATTTTAGATTCCATAAAATCTTTTTGACTTAGCGTCTTATTACGACCTGCCCCACCAGGAGAAGCATCTTCTAATAGTTTTTTTCCCTTTGGAGTTAATAAGTAATGCATTAAATAATCTAAATTTACATTCTTCTTTGTTTTGTACATTGGAAATCTATGTGACGCAATCAATCCATTTAAATCTGAAGTTGTTTTAGAAACAGCACGCTCCCATGCAAAAACAATATTCACTATTAAACAATCTGGTTCAATCCAAAAAACTCGTTTGTTCCCTAATGATTCACCCGTAACAGGTTCTTTAACAAAAATACCTTTACCGTGTGAACGAATACCTATCTGGGTGTAAGTTTCGGCTTTTTCAACTTCAACTGGTTTACTTATTCTACTCAATAAATCTTTCAATTTAAATACTTGTAAAGTATTCTCTAGGAGATTCACACCCTACACCCCCAATTCTTTGAAGTATGCAGCTAATTCTTCATCGACCTTGGCGATTTCTTCATCGATCTCCTGAATACGTTTTGCGACTGCTTCTAAATCAACTGGTTCTTCTTCCTCGAATGTATCAACGTAGCGAGGGATATTTAAATTGTAATCATTTTCTTGGATTTCATCTAATGTTGCTGCGTAAGAGTATTTGTTGATTGTTTCACGTTTTAAATAAGTAGCCACGATTTTATCAACATGATCATCTGATAAGTGGTTTTGATTTTTACCTTTTTCAAACTCATTTGAAGCATCAATAAAGATTACATTGTCATCGTGTTTACGGCATTTTTTGAACACTAGAATACATGTGGGAATACTTGTACCGAAGAAAATATTCGCTGGTAAACCGATTACCGCATCTAAATAGTTTTTC
The DNA here is from genome assembly GCF_008368795.1 of Bacillus sp. BF2-3. Taxonomy (NCBI): domain Bacteria; kingdom Bacillati; phylum Bacillota; class Bacilli; order Caryophanales; family Bacillaceae; genus Bacillus; species Bacillus sp. BF2-3. The sequence goes on along the minus strand of NZ_QOSA01000003.1, from coordinate 74,964 downwards.
TCTTCAATTAAATATTTACGAATCACACCTTCTGCAGCACCACGGAATAATACACCATGTGGTAATACGACTGCGAATGTACCGTTATCATCTAAGTGATGAATAAAGTGTTGCACAAATGCAAAGTCGGCTTTTGATTTTGGTGCTAATCTTGCATAATTACTAAAACGTTCGTCGTCTTGGAATTTATCATCAGCACTCCATTTAGCACTATATGGTGGATTGGCAACGATTGCTTCAAAGCGTTTATCCATGTGCTGTGGTTCTTCTAACGTATCGGTATTTTTAATATCAAATCGTTGGTATGGAATATCATGCAGCAACATATTCATACGTGCTAAGTTGTACGTTGTCGATACTTTTTCTTGGCCGTAGTAGTTATAAACTTTCGTTTCTTTCCCTACACGTAGTAACAGTGAACCCGATCCACATGTACCGTCATAAACATCTTTGATTTCTGTTTTACCAGCTGTGACGATTTTCGCTAAAATACGTGATACTTGTTGAGGTGTATAAAATTCGCCAGCTTTTTTCCCTGCATTAGCAGCGAATTGCGAAATCATATACTCATAAGCATCACCTAATACGTCGATTTCCACATCATCTTGTAAGAATGGAATATCTGCAATATTCACAAGTACTTTCGCAATTAGTTCTGAACGTGCTTTTACTGTACGACCTAATTTTGATGAGTTTAAATCCATATCATCAAATAAGTTTTCAAAGTCTTCTTGACTAGCCGCACCCATTGTAGAAGCCTCAATTGCCTTTACACCATTTTGAAGCATTTCAATATCAAAGTTACCATTCGCACCTAATTCGATTTCTTTTACAAATGTAGAAAATAAATATTGTGGTGTAATGACATAACCTAATTCATTAATTAAATACTCTTGTAAACCTTCACGATATTCTTCATTTTCCCAAGCTTCCGCAAATTTCAATTCATCTTCCGCAAGTAATGAATTCGCACGTGATTCCACTTTTTCTGATAAATACCGATAGAAAATTAGTCCTAAAATATAATCTTTAAACTCATAAGCATCCATTTGACCTCGTAAGTCATTCGCCATTGCCCATAGCTTCTTATGTAACTCAGCTTGTTGCTGGCGTTGTTTTTCACTTGTTGTCATCTATATGACCTCCTATTGTTCTGTGATCTTCACCATTTGATGATGAAGGAAAAGTTGTTCCAATGTATCTTTTTCTTTTAAAAGTGCTGACTTTTTCTTTTTTAGTTGCGCAATCCGTCCAATTTTTTGTTGCTTTTCAATTGATGGAAGTATAAGTTCAATTTCTTTTACATTCGATAATTTCAATGAAGAAATAATACTGCCTTCTGTAAATAGCACTATTTGTTTTTGAATCGAAGGATGTTCATTAAATAGCCATTCCATAAAATGCACATCTACTTCTTTCGAAAAACTTATTTTCATAAAGTTATTCGTTAATAATAGCCCTTGATATTCGGGAGGAAACCAAACAACCTTTTGCGTTAATGTATGCAGCACAAGGCTGTCCGTATCTGTTAATACTTCTTGTTTAATCTTCTCTTTTTTCACATAAATGGAGCGATCTTTTTCTTGGGAAATCCGATAATCCGTTCCAAGTAAATGATTGAACTCTTTTAATGTTACCAACTGCAGCTGAACACTGTCTTCATTCAAATTCGATGTTTCAATTCGATTTGTAAAAACACCTTGTGTGACTTCTGCACATTCGCTTAACTTCATCGTATGACCTCCTCTCTTAAGAATATACTAAATGATATTTTAAAAAATATCAAGTTTAATTGATATCATTTTTGATATTTTTTAAAATAACAAAAAAGAGAAGGCAGGTTCCCTCTCTTTTTTTCTATGCGCCATATTTTGCTACTTGCTCATGAATAAAGCTTTTAATTACCTTAATCGCCTTATTTTTCTTTAAGAATGAACCGGATAAGCAGTCCATAATCGTACTATCTTCAATAACATTAGCATATTCATATGTCGCTACTTGTTCTTTTAAAACGGATTGCTCTAACCCAACTTCACTTGCAAAGGTATTCATTTCTTCCTCTTGTACCTCTTCTTCATACTTTGAGTATTCATCAAGAATCGATACATTTGCACCGAGCTGCGGCACAATTTTATCTAAGAAATTGTGAATAAGTTCCACTTTTAAACGTAGCTTCTCATCAGATGCATGATCCAACTCTAACTTAATCAGCTTAATCTCTTGCTCACGTGTTTTGTCGTCATCCATCGTAAGATTGGCGATCAGATTCATAATGTAGCTCACATTGATACGATCTGTATACATTAGCTCTAACTCGAAGTCGATGTCTTGTAAAATTGACTCTTTACGTGGACCTTCTTTTTTCAAACGATCATGGATTTTAAAATATTTACTTTTATAATCCTCGTATGATTGCTCAGTGATTTGTAACTCAGTTTCATCAAATTTGAAATCTGAAAATGATTGCAGACGTTGAAGCATTTTCGTGACGTTTTTGAAGGCCACAATAAATTCACGTTGGTCTTCTTCGGTTTGGAGTGCATCTACTTGTTCTGGTGATGCTGCAAGTTTCTTTAAATCCGTTAATGCTTCTTTAAACTTCGCTAAATAGGCATCATAGTTTTGCATTAACACATCATCAACTGAATTTGTTTTAGAGAATAAACGAATGGTATCATCTGTTTGTGTTTTTAAATTGCGGTAGCACACTACATTCCCATACGGTTTAGTCGCCTTTTCCACACGATTTGTCCGACTATAAGCTTGTAATAAGTTATGATACTGCAAGTTTTTATCGATATATAGTGTATTTAACGGCTTACTGTCAAAACCCGTTAAGAACATGTTCACGACTAGTAAAATGTCAATTTGTGCTTTCTTCATTTTTTTCGATACGTCTGAGAAATAACGGTCCCAAGTATCTGTTGAGTAATCTGTTCCAAACATTTGATTATAGTCCACAATTATACGGTCCAATGCTTCACGTGAATGTTCTTCTGTACCATCACTTTCTTCATTTGCACCGAATGAATAGATTCCTGCAATTTTCAAATTATGATCCTTTGCTTTAAATAAATCGTAGTATTTAATTAATGTTTGAATCGAATCAACCGCAAAGATACCACAATACCCTTTACTTTTCGTACGACGGTTATGATTATCGATAATGTGCTCTGTAATCATATTTAAACGTGTAGGATGGTGCAACACTTCATCCGTATCAATTCCCTCTACTTTAGTATCATCTAATTCATCAACTTTAGATTGGAACGTCCTAATGTATTCGACTGAGAAACCTAATACGTTACCATCACGAATTGCATCTTTGATTAAGTAATGATGCAAACACTTTTCAAATAGATCAGCTGTAGTACGACCATCTTGGCTTTTATTTTCTTCAAATCGTGGCGTACCAGTAAAGCCAAAGTATTGTGCATTTTGGAAGTGATGATCAATATCTTTACGCATATCACCAAATTGACTACGATGGCATTCATCAATAATAAAGACGACATGCTCTTGCTTGTACGGCTCCATTACTTTCCCATAACGTGGATTTTTAACGGCGTTACTCATTTTTTGAATCGTTGTTACGATAAAACGTTTCATTGGATTTTTGATTTGCTTAATTAATTCCTCCGTTTTATCCGTGCGGTCCACAGAGCCTTTTTCGAACTTGTTAAACTCTGCAGTAGTTTGGCTGTCCAAATCTTGACGATCGACAAGGAAGAATACTTTCTTAATGCTTTCTTCATTTGCTAAAATTTGCCCTGCTTTGAAAGAAGTCAGCGTCTTGCCCGAACCCGTTGTATGCCAAATGAATCCATTATTATTCGTTTCATTTGCACGCTTTACTAAGGCTTCTACTGCATATACTTGATATGGACGCATAACCATTAAAGCTTTATCTGTATCATTAATAATCATATAACGGCTAATCATCTTCGCTAGATGACAAGGTTGTAAAAATGCCTTCGTAAAATCCTGTAAATTCGTGATGATATTATTTTCTTCATCTGACCAAAAGAAAGTAAAACCAAATTGAATATCATAATCAGAATTGGAGAAGTACTTCGTATCAACGCCATTACTTACAACAAAGATTTGCAAGAAGTGATATAACCCTTGGAATGAATGGCGACGATAGCGCTGGATTTGATTAAACGCTTCTTTAAAGTCTAGTCCACGGCGCTTCAACTCAATTTGAACAATGGGTAAACCATTAATGAAAATCGTGACATCATAACGATTTTCATATTTACCGAACATTGTCGTCTGTGTTGTTACTTGAAATAAGTTTTTACACCATTGTTTTGTATTCATTAATTCTAAATAAAGTTCTGTTCCATCTTCACGCTCGATTAATAACTTGTCACGTAAGATTTTCGCAGATTCATAGATACTTTTATTTTCTGTTGCGACAAGTACACGCTTAAATTCTTTATCTGTTAAAGGTTGCCCATTTAATTTCTTTTCATTAAATTTATTTAGTTGCGTACGAAGGTTTTCTAACACACCTGCATAATCCGATAACTGTACAGCCTCATATCCTTGCGTTTGCAATTGTTCGACTAAATGTTTCTCTAGTTGTGCTTCTGACTGATAACCCACTTTTTCATATCCCCCATCTCTTCACTTTTCTTACTTTATATTATAGTATATTTCATTTACTAATTAATTAAATTTATTAATAACCAATGATGCCCTATGCTCATAATTTTTCTTACTATGCTTTGATTTCTGTATGGTAATTCCGTTTTCTTCAATCTCAATAAGCGATTCCTTCAACCATACTCCACTATCTGTAACTAAGTTTCTTAGTAATGGTTCTATTACCTCATGCCAAAAAAGAGAGCTAATCCAAATCACCTTTGCTCGCTCTCCCTTTTCAAATGGCCAATTATTTAGTTTAACCGAGCGTCCTCTCACCTTCTGACACTTCCTCTTTATACTGAATATACGCTGCTAAGGTTGTTTTAATTTCTTGAAAATGATGTAACTTAATTGCTGCTTTTCTCTGAATCTCCCATATCTTGAAAGGTTCATTTTGTTCAATTAACTGATTTATGATTTTACAAGCACGTCGAATTTGAAAAGCTTGTACAGTCTCTATAATTTGTGAAAGCAGTTCTTCTGTAAAAGGCATTTTATCCAAATGATGCTGTAGATTTACTAGAACCCCTAATCGATTACCTAAAGTAGAAATCGTAATTCGTACTGGCTTTTTTTTCGTTCAATAAATGTTTATGCACTTGTTTAATCTGTTGCACATATTGTTAATCACTGTTATGCCAATCCACCTTTTGAATTGGCGTAGCTTTCTTTTTCAGCGTAGGAACATTTGACGTTAACCACTCTTTATCATTGCGATATAAATACATATAAACCGCACTATTTTTCTCTCTTGATGCTGTACGTGATAACTGTGGATACGTATTGCATAGTTCTAACTATCTTCTTTTGCATTCCTCAAGCTTTTCTATGGATAACTGTTTATCCTTTACTTTATTTAATTCAACATTTCCATTTTAATTCCTTTTTACTGTTTTTTGAATCTACTTCTAATGCTCTTGCTATCGCACGAAAACTCAAATTCTCTTTGTGTTGTTTTAGAATAAAGTTTGTTCAAATTAATGCAAATAACCTTGATAAACAAACAAAAAGAAAAAGCGTGTTTTGAAAAAAGATTAATCAAAATGGAGTCTTTTCTATTCAAATAAACATTCTTTTTTATAAAAATGTTTGATTAAAATTCTTTAATTAAAAGGGGAAACAGCGTAACTCAAAATTTTAGTAGAAGTTTGGTAAGCGCAATACATTAACAAAAATATTTTTTATAAAAAATTAAATATGATAGATTATAAATGTATATATTATAACAATAATTTAATAGGAGGATTTGATTATTAGTGAAAATTAATAGAGAAGCATTTGATGAATTTAATCAAGTGTGTAATGATTACTTTGAAAAAGACGCAAATAAACATTTTGAAAGTAATACTAAAATTATGTCAGCTAGAGCAGTTATAAATTATGCTTTGCAAGATATAAACAATAAAAATGATGATATTAATGTGTATGAATTAATATCAGTTTCAGACAAAATATTAACATCAATAGAATACTTGTTAAAATCATTAACAGTCTATGACAAAAAGAACGACAAAGACGAGTTTTATGGTGTTAAAAGTGAAAATAGGGATAAATATGATTATTTCAAAGCGATTAGATCATATATAGTTGCTCATCCTCTAAATACAACATTTAAAGAATATGAAAGATTTGGCTTTAATAAAAATGTAGTATTTGAGGATATCCAAAAGACAAAAGAACTTCATAAAACTTTAATGAAAGAAATGATAGAAAATATCGAAAAGGCTGATTATGTTATTACGTTTACAAGAATTAATGTTGATTTTGAAAATAGTGATGTTGAGAATATTGATAACTTGGGTGAAACGTTTAAAAAAGGACTTAATATAGAAGAAGACATATTGAGTCTAATTAGATATGCTATTGATAAAATGAAGGTCATAACAGAGCATTTAAAAGTTATGATTTCTCAAAATGAGACTACAATAAATGATGTTGAATAAATTGAGAATGGAGGTTTACAGTATGAAAAATATACAGCAATCCCTAAAAAATCCATTTATTAAATACCCATTAGCCCTAATTTCAGCTATAGCTATAATAAAAACAGGCTATGATTTAGGCTCTTTTATAATAAAGTTAAAATATATTTAAATCATAAAAAAGAAATTAATCTTTTTAAACAAAAGATTAATTTCTTTTTTATCGCAACTTTCTTTGGAGCATCGCGTCTTTTTTATAGTTAAAATATATTTAAATCATAAAAAAGAAATTAATCTTTTAAGATTAATTTCTTTTTTATCGCAACTTTCTTTGGAGCATCGCGTCTTTTTTATAAACATCATAACTTTATTTAAAAGCAAAACACGCCCTTAATATTTTCAATTGTTTCACTCTTTTATAATAAAGTTGGATCATTTCCTATCCATGTTGCTTAACAATCCCGCCCTTTGGCTTAATAAGAAAATCCCTTATTCAAATACAACCATTCCCCGACATCTATAAATCTAAATTACTTATAGATATTTTCCCATTGTTAGTAAATAAAAAACTTTGTGCACTTGCACAAAGTTTTTTTCAGTATATTTGAAAACAAAAGCAAGCATGCCTTTATTTTTTGAGAAGTCTCACTACTCGTTATTAAATTTCATTTTATTAACAAAAGTTCTCCTCTAAAATACGAATTTAATCAAACTTTAATTTTTTTAATGCCTCTGCGAATGCGTTATTCAATGGTTCTTCTTCTTTTTTCTGTTGTTTCATATATTTTTGAACGTCGCGTTTATCGGCCTTGTTACCTGATTCTTTCTTACGTCTTTCTTGGAATGTAGAAAGTTTCTCACGATAACCACATTTACATACGAAAATTTGGCCAGCACCTTCACCACGTAATTCTAGTTTCTTCTTACATTGTGGACAGCGTGCATTGGTTACTCTTGATACGTTTTTACGATGACCACATTCACGATCTTGGCAAACAAGCATTTTTCCTTTTTTACCGTTTACTTCAAGCATAGGTTTACCGCAGTCAGGACATGACTTTGTAGAAATATTTTCATGTTTGTATTTTTTATCACTTGCTTTAACTTCTGCAACGATTTCTTTAGTGTGCTGTTTCATTTCATTAATAAAAGCATCTTTTTTCAGCTTGCCTTTTGCAATTAGTTCAAGTTTTTGTTCCCACTCAGCTGTTGTAGCTGGTGAGCGTAATTCTTCCGGAACTAAATCTAACAGTTGGCGACCCTTGGCTGTGATGTAAATATCCTTGCCACTACGTTTTTCGATTAGGAATGAATTAAATAGTTTATCAATGATATCTGCACGTGTCGCTACAGTACCTAATCCACCAGTGGATTTTAACGTATCAGCAAGTTGTTTATTTTGCGTATCCATATATTTTGTAGGATTCTCCATTGCTGATAGTAAAGTTGCTTCGTTAAATCGTGCAGGTGGCTTTGTTTGACCCGATGTTTGCATAATTAACTTTATAGTTAATGTATCACCCTTTTCAATGCGAGGTAGAAGTTGCTCTTTTACGTCATCAGTTGCATCATCTTCTTCAAAGCGATTTTCGTATACTTCCTTCCAACCAGCATGTAAAATTGTTTTCCCGCGTGCAATGAACGTTTCATTACCGACTTCTGTACGTAATGTTAGTTGTTCATATTCGAATGCTGGGAATAAAACGGCTAAGAAACGTTTTACAACTAAATCATAAATTTTACGTTCTTTATCTGTGAAGGCTGAGAAGTTAACATAGCCTTCTGTTGGAATAATTGCGTGATGATCGCTTACCTTACCATCATCAACAAATGATTTATTAGATTTTATCGGTTTATTTAAAATTTTATATGCTAAAGAACGGTATTCTCCAACTCCACAAGCCTTCAGACGCTCTGGAAGTGTCCCAACGATATCTGATGAAATGTAGCGTGAATCTGTACGAGGATACGTTAGCACTTTATGCTGTTCATACAACTTCTGCATAATGTTTAATGTTTCTTTAGCAGAGTAACCGAACTTTTTATTTGCATCACGTTGCAACTCAGTTAAATCGTAAAGACCAGGAGAGAATGACTTCTTCTGCTTTTTATCAATCTCCACAACAGTAGCACTTTGCTTATCTAAGTTCTTTACGATACTATCAATTTTTTCTTTGTTAAAACTTCGATTATTCCCGTTAGTATCTTGCCAAGTTAGTTTGACTGAATCAGTTTGTGCTTCAATGCCATAGTACACTTGTGGTTTGAAGTTTTTAATTTCATCTTCACGTGCAGCTATCATGGCTACAGTAGGCGTCTGAACACGCCCACAATTTAACTGTGCATTATATTTTGTCGTTAAAGCTCTAGTGGCATTTAGTCCGATGTACCAATCTGCTTCAGAACGAGCTACGGCAGCAAAATATAAGTTTTCGTATGCTTTACCAGGTTTTAAATTATTGAATCCATCTTTGATTGCCTTATCTGTTACGGATGAAATCCATAAACGTTTGATTGGTTTATTTACTTTAGATTTGGCGATAATCCAACGGGCCACTAACTCACCTTCACGCCCCGCATCTGTCGCGATAATGATTTCATTTACGTCATTACGATTCAACTGTGATTTAACAGAATTAAACTGTTTACCGGATTGTTTGATTACTGATAGTTTTAAACGGTCAGGTAGCATTGGTAAATCTTCTAAATTCCATTTTTGATATTTCTTATCATACATTTCTGGATCAGCTAGGGTTACTAGATGTCCTAGTGCCCATGTCACGATATATTTATCGCCCTCTAAAAAGCCGTTCCCTTTTTTATTACATTTCAGTACATTCGCAATATCACGAGCTACTGATGGTTTTTCTGCTAATACTAAGCTTTTTGCCATATCTTCATGCTCCTTCAATATCTTGTACTTTATACTATAACACAGTTCTAATACATGAAATATGGATAAAGGATTAGTTCTATTTTGAAGTCATTATTGTCATTGCTTGTTTAAGTATTTCTACTTCCTGTTTTAAACGTTTATTTTCTTTTTGAATAGCACTGAATTCTTTAAAAGAAATAGCGGATTCATCAGCATATAGTTTTATCCAAGAATAGATTGCTGTGGGTGACACTTTATATTCCTTACCCAGTTCAGTTGTTGCCCTTCCTTCAAGATGTAGTTGAACAATTTTCTTTTTAAAACTTTCGTCATATTTCTTACTAGACATAAAAAATCTCCTTCAAAAAATGTTTATTAATATTGTAGCATCACCTCTTTATGATGACTATAGTCGGTCGATTAAATTAGTAGATTTCTTAGTTAATTAACTAAGAGGTGAGCTTATGGAGATATCAAAAGCTTTTGGTACCGTATTAAGAAAACACAGAAAACTAGCTGGTCTTTCCCAAGAACAATTGGCGTTACAATGCGACCTAGATAGAACTTTTATTGGATTACTAGAACGCGGACAAAGACAGCCTAGCATTACTACGATATTTATTATTTGTGGGGTACTAAAAATAATGCCCCATGAATTGATTAAAGAAGTTGAAAGTTTATGCGTTATTTAAATGATGTATTTCACAAAATACATAGGGAAACTGAAGAGCGAATATACTATACGAAAGCATGCCTAAATTAAGAGAACCCATGCTAGTTGAGTAAGGTTCTCTTAATTAAAGCAAAATATATTTTTTATTTTTCCTCTTTATCGGAAGACTATAGATCTAAGTCTTCGATAAGTGTATTTTTTATCTTCGTTATTGTTACTACATTATCAATTGTATTATCAGTATTAAGCTCTAGTATAGCCTTATTAGGCCGTTCCTTAAATATATCCTTAAATAGTTGTTCCACTGTAGCAGATCTAGTTTTTCCAGTTGTAATTAAGTTTATTAAATTAAGATCTTTAACGCTTGATAAATTTGCCCATTGGAAAAGAACATTTTGATAGATTTCGTTATTGTCCTTAAGATTTACAATCTCAGCCTTAAGTTCGGCGATTTCTTTTGTCATCTTAGCTTCTTTTTCTTTGAGTTGATTGTAGCGAGTAGATATTTTACGATAGCCATACTCATTTACCTTCAGTTGATTAATAATTTTCTTTTTAGTAGCTGGAGTGTCTTGTGATAATCTGCTTATAACATCATTTGTTGAGACAATTTCAATGTATTGATCATTGTTTTCTATTAAAGCGCTTCTCTTTTTATTGATTTCATCAACGAGCAATTTTCCTTGACGACCAGGTTTTCTCCAAAAATCTTCACTCAGTTTAAAATCTAATATTCCTTTGTTATATTCCTCTAGCGCATAAAGAAAGATTTCTTTATATCTTATAATTTGAACATTTGCCTGATTTCTTAAGAAATCATCAATAATCTTTAGAAGAATATCTTTAGGATATATTTTAGGCTTACGCCCTCGACTTTTCATACATTTCAAACCTTTCCTTTAGTTTTGCCAATTGGTATAATGCATCTTTTACTTTCTTAGAACTTTCAATTAATTGATAATTGAATTGTGAATTTTTTTCATCATACACATCATTTTTATGATGTATGAGACCAGTTTTATGAAGCGCTAATAATTTATCAATGCATAATTTAAGAACAGACTCTTGATTAACAAGGATGTTTTGTAACTTATCATAATGTTTTTGGTAATCGTCTAAGGTTATTCTCCAATGCTTACAGAGATAGTGTTCATCTACGGGACAGTCTTGTAAAGAATCTGTACAATAACCGATTTCTAATGGAATTTTAACAACTTCAGAAACTTCCGTAGTGATAGTCATCGCATTTTTGAAAATAATTTCTTTGAAAAATTCGTTTGAAAGGTTACCTAAGTGTCTTTTTTGATTCGTTAATAATTTTATTAAATCTGAATCAATCCAATATTCCAAGTGGTTATGATAAGTCATTTGAGAATAAACAGAATTGTGCCCCCCTAATCTAGCAATCTCACTGGGATGATAACCTTGCAACATTAAATTCAAAAATGCAAAATGGCGAGTATCGTTTGGTCTTATTTTCCTATAGATATTGTAAGGTGATTGGGTATGGGGATCTGAACTGTTCTCTAATAATTTGAGACCATACTTCCCACAAACAATTTCCCTATAAAATTTGCCTAATAAATTCCTGAAATTTCTGTAATTAAAGATTTCTGGTTTTATATTTCGAACTGTACTAGACGTTTGTAATAATGTTTTAGACGGTTTAGCAGAATATATTTTTTGTTGATATAATTCAATTGATTTGGCAATTTTATCCGAAACCAAAATTTTGTCATAAGCGATTTTACGATTCCTTAATTTTTTGCTTCGAGGTAAAGATAAAAAATACCCTTCTTTATTAAAAGTTAAACAATCAAATTTCAAATTACAGAATTCGTTAATACGTATTGGGATAACATTTGTTAAATTCCACCATAAATAAATTGGATAGTAATCCAAATATACTTTATCAATGTCCTCATTAGAAAAGTATACTTCAACTATTAAAGAAAATTTAAGAACATCTTGGCTTGATGGCAATTTCCTTATTGCTGCTGAATTCTGTGTTTGATAGTATCCTAAAATTAGTTCCAGATACTCTTCTGGCACTATCAGGTCTTGGCAAAAATCTAGAAATTCTAATAGTAGAGATGCTTTATTTTGTAGAGTACTAGGTTTAAGATCTTTAGAAAAATAGTTCAGTTCAAATTCATCTATTGCTCCTAGATTAAATCCTTTACTTAGGATCAATGCATCCTTTGCTCTTCTGGTTTTCTTTGCTAAATGATGAAAACTGTTACCACCCTCTAAAAGTAGAATAAACCAAGATTTTAATAGCAAGATAAATTGTTCAGTATCAAACTTCTTTGATGAAAAAGAATCGAAGCTAAAGTCTACCAAATATGTTTGTGAAAAATATTCATCATAAATATTCCACCTGCTATTGGATGCTTCGGCTGTAAGATTTACACCCATGCCTTTAAGACTGTTTATCCTATCTTGTAAAGTGCCACGGAGGCTCTCATTATAATGAGTTGAGGTAGACGAAAAATCTAAACTATGGTTATTCTCCATATTAATTGCCTCCAATTGTTAGATTTTCACTTATACTATCTAAGCTGCGTATGTTATTTAAGAAATCTGAGTAGTCCTTACCTAAAAATGAACTTAGTACATTTTCTCCAAATTGTTTTTTAGCAGTACTTATTAAGGAAAGGTTTTTGTATAATAAATTAGCTAATCTAACCCTTTCGCCTTTATAAGAAATGTTTTTAATCTGTTCTAATTTAGGTATCAAATTATTTAGGTTGTGAACAGTCTTTGTTAGTACATAGAAGTGTGGGATTGCAAATGGGCAACTGTTACATTTTCTATCTAGATATAAACAATCACCAAGAATACATTGCCAAAAGGATTCTTTGGCCGGCAATTGATTCATATTTATTAAATCTAATACTTCTCTCTGTTGTTCTTGTGATAAACTCTTAACGAACTCGTATAAAGGTTTCTTTTGTTCTTCAATTGCATTTAACATTATGGATAAATTTTCAATTTTATATATGTCTCCAAAAACTGTGGCTAACAGATTTTTTTCATTGTTTTCCATAGAATTATTTTGAGATTCACCAATAACAATTTGTTTTAAATAATCGTAGGTATAGCCAAAATAGCCTTTATCAAATAATTGCTTACTAATTTTATTTAGATGTTCTTCATTTACATGTACATATCTGTTGGTAGTGTCTAAAGAATCATGATTTCTAATGAATTTAGTAATCTCCAAAGGATTACGATTTGTTTTTTGTTTTAGGATTGAATTCACAAAAGTTATAAATGTGCTGTTGGCCATTAGCGATTTAAATTTAAAATTATTTATAGGAAAAGTTTTGAAAAACTTATCATGCATGCTAGTAGTCAATTCGTTTGAATTACCTAAATCAATCAAGTTATTTCTTTTTGAATTTATTAATTGAGCCTTAAGTTCACATAAAACGATAGCATTAGCTACAGGTACAATCATATCTTCAGAAATAAAGAAAAAAGCCCTTTTACCATTTTTGTTATGATAAACATTCATTAAATTCGATGTTAATTCCCAGATAATTTTTGTAGATTCTTCTAAGGTTAAATTGTAGTTTTCAAATGATTTATAATCCTGCACAGGGATAGACAAGGGGATACGAGGTATCTTTTCAATAAAATCAGTACTTCTCCACCCGTTATTTAAATGAAGCATTACGTATAACCAAATGGATTCATAATTCCCCTTTGTCTCACACATTTGTTTTTTCTTATATTCAGAAAGGGCATTGTCTTTATGGCGTTGAATGTCTTTAACATAGTCCAGTAGTGTTAAAAACTCATTAATCGAATAGATTTGCTTATTGTGTTTAGAGTTTGCTAAACGCTCATTTTTTTCCACATATGGGTTATTAAGCTCTGAAACCAAGTACTTACAATTAGAAAACCTTAAAAGTAAGTGATTAAAAAAACTATATAAAACTTCTTTGTAAGTACTTGGAACTTTATTGTTTAAAAATACGAAATTAATCTCATTAGAAGTCATGTCCATAATTTCTTTTGAAATTAATTTTGACTGTAGTAATTCTGTTATTTTAATAAATCGAACAAAAAGCTTCTTGATCGTTTTAATATTTCCGTTTGAACTTAATAATTTTTTTGAAGCAAAATTATGCCATGCTATTTCTGTCTCTTTAACTAAATCCAGAAAATTTAAGTCCAATTCTTTGACTACTTTTAAAAAAATTTTATCTGGAAGAGTATTATATTCTAATTCATTTTTATATCGTTCGATTGAATCTGAAAATTCTAACGATTTTAAGTGATTATCAATAACTTTCTTAGGATATACGTATTTAAGTTTTTTTAGGCGACCAAATCTTAAATGAGGTGGTATTTGAACCTTTTCTCTATTTTTATATAATACGGTGCTAGGGACTTTTGCAATTGCTTCAACATGAGTATAGTTTAAACCTAATAAATTGTTTTGCTCTTCATATAACTTTTTTAAAAGATTAGAACAATCCTCTAGCAAATAATAATTAATATTTCCGTACTCCAACTTTAAGATGCGAAAGTGTTCGTTATTTTCATCAAACTGTTTCTTTGAATAGTCTAATTGGATTATTAAATCTTTTTCGGAAATTATGGTTTTAATTTTGTCATTTATAGAGGGCGTTGAATAGTTCGCTATTTCTTCTAAAATTTGTACGATTTTTTCATCATCTAAATGCCCAAGTACTTGAAGTGAACTCTTTATTTCTGAGGTGGTGTTTGAATTATGTTGTGTATCATTACTAGATTCTAAAACATTGATCGTTTGATGATTAGTAGTACTTTGTCTTTGTTTATCATTGATTTTTGCAAAAATGTTATCAATTTTATCCTTTGGAAAACCTAAATGAGATTTAGTGAATTTATTAAACTTTACCTCAATCGGTAATTCTTCAGCAGTAATATGAATGTTAAAATCTGAACAAATACTGTAGAACTTACTTATGCTACATCCTAGTAAATATTCCACGTCACTAATTAAATAATAATTCGAATCGTAGTAGTTATATAGATCATTTCTTCTTTTAGCAAAATCATCAACCTCTTCCTTGTGCCAATAATTTTGACGTGATAAAGGGATTTTTATAGGGGAAATTCTAAATTTAGTCATATACCTATTAATATTATTTGGTATATTGAGCAATTCCATTAATTGTTTGGAAGTATAATATTCAGTTAAAACATTATTAGTTTCAGCTAGATCGCGATATTGTTTCTTTAAATCGAGAAATTGTTCCTTATCATAGAAAATAACGGCGTTCGCAAACTTATATACGTTATCAATAGGTCTTGTGTGGATAGGGGTTAATTTACGAATAAGTTTTCTAGAATATCCTAAGGCTTTTATTTGACCACTGGTTATTTTGGTTTCAAGGTTATGTTCATAATTTTTATCTATAATATTTTTCAGGGAATCTATATTGGACTTGTCATAATAATTAATTTCATATTTCCCATTTGACGTTAATGTGATGCCATATTCTTGAATCATTTTTTTGAACTTTTCAGTATTTTTATAGCCCAAATGTTCTTTAGCATCCTTTTCGCAGATAGTATGATTTAGAAATTTTTTGAATTTTAATTTCCTCTCCACTTCGGTTTTATCATAAAAGGCAAGTCCCCCAGCTTCAGCATACTCATTAATTCTATCGATAGGTTCTGCCTTAACCTTTTGAAATACTATTCTATCATTTTTTTTAAATCCTAGTTCCTGCATTTGCTGAGTACTCAAACGATTGGCTTTATTGAATGAATACCTTTTTTTAACCAAGTCAATAAAGAACTTTATATCTGATTCCTTATAATACTTGAAGGAACTATATCCTCTTTTTACTTCTTTAATATTGCAATCGTTTAATGCATGTTGAAGTTGTTGGAGTGTTTTAAAATCCACTAATTCCATTATTTGCAAAAGTGATAATAATTCAGAACTACAGCTTTTAGATGCTAAATATGCATTTACTTCTAATTTTTCATAGAAATAAGAGATTCCAGTAAAAGTCCTATATCTATCGAAAAGTGAAGTAGGTTCGCTCTTAAGAATAGCTCTATCGTGTCCAGTACATCCTAACGTGATAAGTTCTTTAGGAGTATATTTATTTAAGCAATTGTCTTTATATCTTTTTTCAAGAATATCGCGTAAATTATTTATAACATTGGTATCATAAACAATTTCTCTAGAATTATTAATACCTATTTTTTGTATTGAGGCTTCTTTAAGAAATAACCTAGTTTGATATATCGATAAGTTAAGGAGGGTTGAAACCTCTTTTAATGTCATATGATTAGGCAAGTCCTACACTTCCTTTAGTATGTCAAAATTATTGATTGCTAAATTCATAGAGCTAAGTAATGTATTTTCATCTACATAACTTAATGCAGACTGTAAGCTTCTATCGCCTCTAGCTAATGCAATTTGGGTAGGAGTTAGACCCAAATCTATTAATATGTTCGTGAAAACGCCTCTGCCAATATGCGTAGACCATTTATTGTTTGTTAACAGTATATAATCTTCGACTTGATTTTTTGCTAGTAAGTCATTTAAAAACTGTTGTTTAATCTTATCAATTTTTGCTGAATATCTTTTGCCCCTTAAAGCTTTAAAATTCCTCGCTGAGATAAAAAGTGCTTCGGAAGTTCCTTTAGTTAATTTGGTTAGCATTTTTAGTTGTTCTTCATACAGGGGCTTTATAATTTCAGGGCAAATACATATTTGATCTCTTGGATATTTAACTTGAATATCAGCCTTATTTATTGCATCTGCAAATAAGATGTTTTGATTGTCTCTAATCTCAATTATTAGGTTACTATTAGCCCACTTTAAACTAGAGCATTTTAAGTTAATGACCTCAGAACGTCTTAATCCTCCAAAGAATTGTAAAGCTATACCTAATGCCATTAATGGTTCAATACGCTTTGCTGTCATAATAAAATCTATAATTAGTCTATTTCTATTTTTACCGAAGTCTTTAATAACATTATTTTGAATGGAATTTCTTATTGGTAAAATAATATCTAAGTCATTAGTGTTTTCAAAAATATTGGTCTCAATTTCCCGGCTTTTTCGACCGTAATAAACAGTCTGGTAATTTACACTAAAGACCTGGTTAATTATTTTTTCTGATTTCAACCAATGGAAAAGTTTGTTTAGATACTGTATCTCAGTTTTTACATATTCACTCTTTAATTCACCTGCTCTACTTTTTAATGATAAATAGGAGATATAATCTGCTCCATGTTGAAGAGTTAAACTGCTTAGTCCCCCTATAATTAATTCAGGATAATTATCTTTATTTTTATATAAATAATTTAAAAATCTTGTTATTGCATAAGCTACATTTCTTTGGCTATTAATAGACTTTCCTTTATTTTTATATTCTCTTTTTATAAAATTTGAAAGAGGTGAGGGAAATATTAGATAGCTATTTTCTTTAATTCCAATACCAATACTACTGAATATTTCTCCATTTCTTGAAGTTTCATCAAATTCCCTTACAACAAATCTCATAGTTTCCTCCTCTAAATTCTATTACTATGCTTATTTATTTTTTATACCCAAAATAAAAATGTACATGGGTGAAATTATTATTGATATCATTACTATTAAAAGAATATATTAAATTTCGCCCTAAAAACAGTATACATGTACAAACCCCTACTGTTGCTATGATTGCTAGTCGTGAGGATGAAATAAAGAACTTCAAAGCACAAACTTACTACGGCATCGAAGCTCAAACAATGGAGAAGCTCAAACTTACTTGGCAAGATGCAAATGGCAATAGCCGTAGTTTTAATAAAGAAAAAATCGATGGTATTGTAAAACGTTTAGATAAACAAAATGCTACTGTTTTGGAAATTGATAAGAAACAGAAGAAGTCATTCTCTCCTGGTCTTTACGATTTAACTGAATTGCAACGTGATGCGAATAAAAAGTTCGGTTACTCTGCTAAAGAAACATTAAATATTATGCAAAAATTGTATGAACAGCATAAAGTACTAACGTACCCTCGTACAGATTCACGCTACATTTCATCTGATATCGTTGGAACACTTCCAGAACGTCTAAAAGCATGTGGTGTTGGAGAATACCGTCCCTTCGCACATAAAGTATTACAAAAGCCTATCAAACCTAACAAATCATTTGTTGATGATAGTAAAGTAAGCGATCATCATGCGATTATTCCAACAGAAGGATACGTTAACTTCTCAGCATTCACAGATAAAGAACGCAAAATTTATGATTTAGTTGTAAAACGTTTCTTAGCTGTGTTATTCCCGGCATTCGAATATGAGCAACTAACGTTACGCACAAAGGTTGGCAATGAAACGTTCATTGCGCGCGGAAAAACAATTCTACATGCCGGTTGGAAAGAAGTATATGAAAATCGCTTTGAAGATGATGATGTAACTGATGACGTAAAAGAGCAACTTCTACCTCACATTGAGAAAGGCGATACATTAGCTGTAAAGTTAATTATGCAAACATCAGGTCAAACAAAAGCACCTGCACGATTTAACGAAGCGACTTTACTTTCAGCAATGGAGAATCCTACAAAATATATGGATACGCAAAATAAACAACTTGCTGATACGTTAAAATCGACTGGTGGATTAGGTACTGTAGCGACACGTGCAGACATTATCGACAAGCTATTCAATTCATTCTTAATTGAAAAACGCGGTAAAGATATTCACATTACTTCAAAAGGTCGCCAGTTACTTGATTTAGTACCAGAAGAATTAAAATCTCCTACACTAACTGGTGAATGGGAACAAAAACTTGAGGCTATCGCAAAAGGTAAATTGAAAAAAGAAGTATTCATTTCTGA
Source organism: Bacillus sp. BF2-3 (assembly GCF_008368795.1). Taxonomy (NCBI): domain Bacteria; kingdom Bacillati; phylum Bacillota; class Bacilli; order Caryophanales; family Bacillaceae; genus Bacillus; species Bacillus sp. BF2-3. The sequence goes on along the minus strand of NZ_QOSA01000003.1, from coordinate 55,995 downwards.
AATGAAGAACTATACGAAAGAAATCGTTTCTGAAATTAAATCAAGCGATAAAAAATATAAACATGACAACATTTCAACGAAGTCTTGTCCAGATTGCGGTAAACCAATGCTAGAAGTAAACGGCAAAAAGGGAAAAATGCTCGTATGCCAAGATCGTGAATGTGGTCATCGTAAAAATGTATCTCGTACAACAAACGCTCGCTGTCCGCAATGTAAGAAGAAACTAGAATTACGTGGTGAGGGTGCAGGACAAATCTTTGCATGTAAATGTGGCTATCGCGAGAAATTATCAACATTCCAAGAAAGACGTAAAAAAGAATCTGGAAACAAAGCTGATAAGCGCGACGTTCAAAAATATATGAAACAACAGAACAAAGAAGAAGAACCATTAAACAACCCGTTCGCAGAAGCATTAAAAAAATTAAAATTTGATTAAACAAAAAGGTTCCTACCTCTATCGGTAGGAACCTTTTATTTTAGTGAATGATTTTACTTCCTTTTGCATTCTCAACAAATTTTTCACTTGATTTGTTAATTGGTGTTTTCAGTAATAACGCAGCAACAATCATAACTACTACGAAAGCACTTAACACAAGTAAATCTCGCGTTACGATATCCCAAAGCATTCCGCCAACTGTTTCACGAATTGCGCTAATTGCGTATGTGAATGGTAAGAACGGATAAATCGCTTGGAAGAACGCTGGTGTCATTTGGATTGGGAATGTTCCGCCCGATCCTGCTACTTGTAGTACAAGTAAAATGATCGCCATCGATTTCCCAACGTTTCCGAAAATAGAAACGAGTGAGTATACGATACAAACGAAGACTCCACCAATAAATAAACTAAATAACACAAACCAGAACTTATCGACTACGTACGTACCGAGTAAGAATATATCTCCCATCGATACGATAAACGCTTGTGAAAGACCTATCGTTAAGAATGTTAATAAACGTCCGAAGTAAATTTCATGGCTCTTATAATTCGCGCCCTCTTCGTGTACTTCTACCGTTAATAATGAAACCATTAATAATGCGCCTACCCATAATGCAAGCACTGTATAGAATGGTGACATCGCTGAACCGTAGTTCGGCATCGCAAATAATTTATTTTCTTTTAAATTTACTGGATTCGCAAAGTAATCACTTTGCTTTTCAACATCATTTTTCAATAAGCGTATAATGTCTTTTAAATCCTCTTCAGATTCAAAATCACGAATTTTATCTGCTAATTCTTTAATCTTTTTCTCAGTAGCTGGCATTTCAGCTTTAATGTCTGCTAATTTCTTTTTACCATCTACTAAACCTTTTGATGAATCTTCTAGTAATTTTTTAACATCTGGAAGCTTTTTGTCTGCATCATTTAAAATTTGAGTTGTATTTTTCGACATCTCTTTTGTACGAGCAATTGCTGTATTGAAATTAGGTACAATTTCTGAATCATACGTCGATAATACATCTGTTAATTGAGCTGATCCGCCCTTCGCAGCGTTGTTAATACTTTCAATTACATCTTTTGTAGGTTTCTGGCCATTGTTAAGAAGTGTAATCCCCTTATTCGTTGCATCTACACCTTTTTGCAGACTACTTTTCGCTTTGTTTAATTTTGCAATTCCATTATTAAGGTTTTTATCACTATTTACATCCGCTAAAACCTTATTTGTACTTTCTAGAACTGGAATCATATCATCAATTAAACCGATTCCAGATTGGAATTGACCATTTAAGCTATTTAAAGCTACTTTCGTTGAATCTAAACCGTTAATACCTCTATTTTGTACATCTTCTTTTGCTTTCTGTAAATCTGCTTTTGCACCCTCAATACCATTTTTTACTTTATCGTAATCTGCTTTTGCATTATCATATACTGCATTTGCATCAACTTTAGCTTGATCGACTGTGCTAACTGCTTTTTTATAATCTGCTACAAACGTTTCATTATAATCTTTTTCAGCTTGATCAATTAATCCATTTGCTGCATCTAATTTTTGATTCGCTACATCTGTTACATCTTTCTTTACTTCTTGTCCTTTGCCAATAACATTTACAATATCTTTAATACCGTTATTCGCATTTTCCATACCTTTTTTAACATTAGTTAAGTGATCCACTCGCCCTTTGAAAAAGCTTTGACCAAAATCAGTAGTCGCCGATTTTTGAAGTTCAGTAAAGAAATTAATAAGATATGAAATACCATCTGTACCAGTTTGTAATCGTTCTGATACCGCATTTAAATCTCTCTTTGCTTGTTCTGGATCAAACTGACCATTTTGCAATCCATTTAAAACACTTTTCCCATAAGCTGTTCCTGCACGTGATGAACTTAAAACATTATTTACTGTTTGATTAATATTTTGCGCTATACTCTTATAACCATCACTATTCAACTTAGAAAGATCTGGTCTCGCTGGGAATTCAGGTAATCCATTCATTCCAGACAAGTCAGGAATATTTAGTTCTACACCTGGATTCATTAAAAAGTCAGTAAATGCAGCTGCACTATCCATAACGCCTTTTGCTGCTACTAAATCATTTCTTATCGTCCCTGGAGCATTTTTTAATGTTTGATCTTGTCTTGCAAAGAACTTATCTAAATTCGCTAACGCTTCCTGTCCATCATTTATTACACTCTCTACAACAGGTAAATCTTTCTGCGCTACTTTCACAACATCTTCTGCTCGAGTTGCATCATCTAACGCCTTATCCATAAGTGTATTCATTTCTGGGAACTGCGCTTCTAACTTAAATACAAGATCTTTTACTTTTTCGATACTTGGTAAGTTTGTTTCTAAATCGATTCCAAGATCATTGAAAATTTTAAAAATCTCACCGTTTGCTGTTTTTACAAAGTTTTTACTAATTTCTTCTGTAATACCTGATGCACCTTTTGCTGTAATTTTCGGTGCAATCGCATTTACCTTTTCATTTACATAGTAATCAAGTTCTGGTTTTTTAGGATTTTCATCCAGAACAGTTGCAATTTTTTCAGAGAAATCTTTTGGAATCGTAATACTTGCATAATAATCTCCACGCTCAACTCCGTAAATTGCTTGTTTTTCATCTACAAATTTCCAGCCAAGATTTTTGTTTTTCTTAAGGGAGTCTACAATCTCTTTCCCGATATTAATATCTTTCCCTCTTAAATTAGAACCTGCATCTTGGTTAGAAACTGCAATGGGAACCTCTTTTGTATTTCCATATGGATCCCAAGAAGCTTTAATGTTAAACCATGCATATAACGATGGTAAAATCATTAATCCTAAAACAATAACAATTGCAGCCCAATGTTTGGCTACATTCCGTAAATCTGTCTTATAAATACGCCAAATCTGTTTCATAGAAGTTATCACCTAATTATATATTTTTCCTTCTTTAGAAAATGATACATACATTTTGCAATTATATCACTTTCTACATCGTGTATTAACCAAAAACGTACTATTTTTTCCCATTAACTTTCACTTACTTCATTATATAACGAAGTGAGTCAAAGTATGAATACAAAATGACCAAATCGGTTTTACATTCAATAATAACAAATATATATGAAATGTCATAAAAAATACAAGTATTTTCTCTTGGAAATACTTGTATTCCTAAAAAAAATCCTCACAGCTTTTATTCTCTGTGAGGATTTCTTCTATTATATATCCAATTGAACCTCTACACCGAAATGATCTGAAATTACATTTCTGTTTGTACCATTAAAAATAACTTTTGAAGAATGAACTTTTTTACTTTGGTTACACAATATTAGATCGATTCGCAAATTATGTTTATTTTCATCCCAACCAGCAATCTCGCCTTGGACAGTCGTTCCTTCATCCTTCTCTATTGCTAATTCATATGTGTCATACAACCCTTTTTGCATCATATACTCATAACCTTCGCCTTTCAATCGAGCATTGTTATTAAAATCCCCCATTAAGAAGGCGAGCTTATTGCTATCTACACGCTCCATCAAACGATCGACTTGACCTTTGAATGACTCTTCTTCATCATTCCACCAACCGAGATGACAAGAGTAAAACGTTATATCCTTACCATTATAAGCAATTGTTGCACTTACAATTTTACGCGTTTTCCAATACGTTGTATCCTCGTTTTCTGAAATGAAGAACGTATCTTCTTTTATAATATTATGCTTCGTTATAATCGCTAATCCTTCTTCATACACGTCATAACCAATATGAGAGAAATCCCAAGTAATATTGTAATCTTTTACATGTAGCGCTTTTAACTCTTCTAATAGTAAAAGTCCAAAATTATCTTCTTTCTTGTTACCGCATACATTTTCAGCTTGTATGGACTGACTTACTTCTTGCAATGCGATGACATCGTACTCTTCTTCTTGAATTACTTTAGCAAGGTATTGTATCTTTTCTATTTGATTCTCTTCTTGCCAAGAATGACAGTTTAAAGTTAGCAATTTCATATTATTACGCACCTAACATATCTTGAATGTCTGACTTTAATACGTCAGCTTTCGGACCATATACCGCTTGTACACCTTTATCTTTTACAATAAGCCCTAAAGCACCATTTTGTTTCCACTGTGCTTCTGGTGCAACAACATCTAAATCTTTTACTGTTACACGTAAGCGTGTCATACAAGCATCTACGTCAGCAATATTTTCTTTTCCACCTAATAAATCGATAACTTTTGTTGCTAATGAACCGTCTTGTACATTTCCTGTTCCTTCTGATGCCTCATCTTCATTATCAATATAGTTACCTGCACGCCCTGGTGTTGGTAAATTGAATTTTTTAATTAAGAAATTAAATAGTGTAAAGTTAAGACCGAAGAACACTAATGAAACAATAACAAAGTTGATTAAGTCTCTTGTTAAACCTGCGTTAACCATCATTGGCGTACGAGTAATTAACTCAATAAATCCAAATGCATGAACACGTAAGTTAATTAAATCAGCTAGCGCGAATGCAAGTCCTGTTGTAATAGCATATACAACATATAATACTGGAGCAATAAACATGAACATGAATTCAATTGGTTCTGTTACACCTGTTAAGAATACTGCTAATGCTGCTGATAAAAACATTGGTTTATATTTTGCACGCTTTTCTTTATCAACGTTACGGAACATCGCAAATGCAATCCCCATTAACGCTGCTGTTGAGCCGATAACTTGTCCAGCTTTGAAACGAGCTGGTACAACGTTATTTAATAAATCGTTATATGCCTTCGTATCTCCATTTGCTAATAAATTATTTAAATCTGTAATCCATGCAAGCCATAATGGATCTTGCCCTGCTACAACTTGTCCAACTTTTGAACCAGTTAGCATCGTATATGTTCCGCCTAGCTCTGTATAGTTCATCGGAATCGTTAACATATGGTGTAAACCAAATGGTAATAATAAACGCTCTAACGTTCCATATACAAACGGTGCAACAACTGGTGCACTATCTTTTGAAGCTGCAATCCAGCGACCAAATTCATTTAACCCACTTTGGATGAATGGCCATAGAAGTGATAATACAATCGCAGTAACTGTAGACCAAAGAATTACAACGAATGGTACAAATCGTTTTCCATTAAAGAATGCTAATGCCTGTGGCAGTTTATTATAGTTATAATATTTGTTATATAAAGTAGCTCCTAAGAAACCTGTGATAATCCCTACGAACACTCCCATGTTTAATGCAGGTGCACCAAGTACAGAAGTAAAGTAATCTTTTACAATTAAATCTCCCGCTATTACTGAAGAAACTTTCGCTTTTGAATCCGCTAACATTTCAGCGTTTACCCCAAATATAGCTCCTGTAATTCGGTTTGTTAAGACGAATGCTAATAGCGCTGCAAATGCACCACCTGCGCGATCTTTCGCCCAAGATCCCCCAATTGCTACTGCGAATAAGATGTGTAGATTTGTAATGATTGCCCAACCGATGTCTTCCATTACGCGAGCGATTGTATGAACTGCGTTAACATCCCCAGCAGACATACCAATTAACTTACCGATGGAAATCATTAAACCAGCTGCTGGCATTACGGCTACAACAACTAATAACGCTTTCCCGAACTTTTGCCAAAAATCAAAAGACGTAATTTTCATCTGTTCTTCCTCCCCTTTATTTATAAAAACATAATGATTTAAATTATAATTTCTGTTCCCTTTATGAAAACGATTCCTTATGTTACTTTATTTTTATCCTTTACGCAACCGTTTTCATAAATCTATTTTAATAAAAGCGTTTTCACTTTGCAATAGAAATTTATTTTTTTTCATAAAAAAAGATGCTCAAAGAGCATCCTTTTTTATTATGAAATGCGATAAACCCTTGTTTCATAAGGCTTTAAAGCAATTGTTGTTACTTCTTCATGTTCCGCAACTTCATAGTTATTTAAAAGCAAACGTTTGCGTTCTAGTGCAAATGAACCCTCATTATACACAGCTTCCTCTTTTGAGATATTACTAATTACAATGACTTTTTCATCCTGTAACGTACGTGTATATGCATAAATTTGTGGATCGTCTTCTAAAAGTAAATCATACGTACCATAGTTCAGTACATCGTGCTCTTTTTTCAGGGCAATCATTTTCTTATAGAAATTGAAAATAGACTTTTCTTCATTTTTTTGCTTTTCAACATTAATTTCTTTGTAATTTGGATTCATGCTAAACCAAGGTGTACTTGTTGTGAAACCAGCATTCATCTCATCATTCCACTGCATAGGTGTACGTGAATTATCGCGGCAAGAAGCCCATATAATCTCCATCATATCTTGATGTGGTACGCCCTCTGCAATTTTCTCGCGATATAAATTTTTAATTGCTACATCATCGTAATCTTCAATATTTGGTAACTGAACATTTGTCATACCAATTTCTTGGCCTTGATAAATAAAAGGTGTACCGTGCATAAAGAAATACATCGCCCCTAGAGCTGTTGCACTTTCACGCCAATATTGTTTATCATCTCCCCATGTTGAAACGATACGTGGTTTATCGTGATTCTCAATATATAAAGCGTTCCATCCTTTATTTTCTAATCCTTTTTGCCATTTCGTTAATACTTTTTTCAATCCTACAACATCAAGGTCTTTCTTCTTCTCTGCATCCCATAAACTTAAATGTTCAAATTGGAATACCATATTGAACTTACCTTGCTCTTCTCCAACCCAAAGCTCAGCATCTTCAATCTTAACACCATTTGCTTCACCAACAGTCATAATATCGTACTTAGAGAATGTATTTTCTTTTAGCTCTTCTAATAAAGGTTGAATACCTTTCACATTCATATGTTTATCAAAAGATGGCACATATTTTAACCCTTTTGGATTTGGCATATCCTTGAGGCCTTCTTCTTTTTTAATATGACTGATCGCATCAACGCGGAAACCATCAATACCTTTATCAAGCCACCAATTAACCGTATCGTATAGTACTTCGCGAACTTCTTTATTCTCCCAGTTTAAATCTGGTTGTTTACGTGAGAATAAATGTAAATAATATTGTTCTGTTTCTTCATCATATTCCCATGCCGAACCATTAAAAATACTTTCCCAGTTGTTTGGCTCCGCACCATCTTTACCATCATGCCAAATATACCAATCACGCTTCGGATTATCTTTAGATGAACGTGATTCAATAAACCATGGATGTTCATCACTCGTATGATTAATAACTAAATCAATAATAAGCTTCATATCACGCTTATGAACTTCATCTAGTAAAGCATCAAAGTCTGCCATTGTACCAAACTCATCCATAATATCTTGATAATCACTAATATCATAACCATTATCATCATTAGGCGACTTATACATTGGACAAATCCAAATTACATCTATACCTAAATCTTTTAAATAATCCAGTTTTGCAATAATACCTTGTAAATCTCCAATACCATCACCATTTGAATCCATAAAGCTTCGTGGATAAATTTGATAAGCAACCGCTTCTTTCCACCATGTCTTATTCATAGTCATTCTCTCCTTTTGCATCCCATCGGAAATTTTATGCAAACGTTTTCGTAACACTATCATAACAAAATATGAACAGTTTGCAACTGTTTTCATTGAACTCTATGTAGATTCTTTATTCTTATGCTTTATTTATTTCTCACAAAGGTAAATCTCATTCTTCACCTCTCCTTGTCCACGCGTATTACAGACATTTTTCATATATTAATAAAAAACTCTGATTATTTTAGAAAGGAGTAATAAATTGAAGCAAACAAAATTAACAGGGCGTATCGTTGTTCCCACAGATCCTGACTACGACGTAGCCCGAATGAATTTAAATTTAAGTATTCCAAAACTCCCTTGTATTATTGTTTTTTGTCAAAATAACAAGGATGTCTGTAACGCCTTAAAATGGGCACGTGAACGTCATATACCATTTCGGTTAAGAAGTGGACGTCATAGCTATGAAAATTTTTCTCTTTTAAATAGAGGACTTATTATTGATGTGAGTGAAATGCATCGCATTACTGTTAATACAGAGAAATTAACAGTAACAATTGAGGCTGGTGCAAATCTTGGCACTGTTTATAAAGAACTTTGGAATTACGGTGTTACAATTCCTGCTGGTACAAGTGCAAGCGTTGGAGTTGTTGGATTAGCACTTGGCGGTGGTATTGGTATGCTTTCGCGCTTATTTGGATTAACATGTGATCAATTAATGGAAGTGGAAATGGTACAAGCGTGTGGAAAATTTGGTGCAAAACTCATTCGTGCAAATGAACAAGAAAACTCTAACCTTTTTTGGGCATGCCGTGGTGGCGGTGGTGGAAACTTCGGAATTGTCACTTCCTTAACTTTTCGAGTCCACCCGATAAAAAATGTATCAATTTTCTCAATTACATGGGAATGGGAAGACTTTATTGCTGCATTTCAAGCGTGGCAAAACTGGGCACCTTATATAGATGAACGTCTCACTTCATCGATCGAATTATTCGCCAAGCAACGAAATAAAATTGAAGCACAAGGCGAGTTTGTCGGTTCTCCCTCTGAACTCCATTCCCTATTATCCCCTCTTCTTGAAACTGGTAGCCCCTCTCTCTTTATAGAAGAAGTTCCTTATATAAAGGCTGTTGAATTTTTTAATGGAGGTAACATCCCTGAAAATTTTAAGCGCTCTGGTTCCTATGTCTATAAACCTATTCCCCTTAAAGGCATTCAAATCATGCAATCCTTTCTTTCTCATGCACCAAATAAAGATGCTAGTATTTGGCATCAATCGCTCATAGGTGCTGTTGAAAATATTTCGCCGAATGAAACGGCTTATTTTCATCGTAAAGCAATTATTGCTCAAGAATACATTACCTCTTGGAAATGCGATGATGAAGAAAATCGAAATATACGCTGGGTTAAAGGTTTACGAGAAAGCTTAGATCCTTATACACTAGGTGACTATGTGAACTGGCCCGATATCGACATTAAAAATTGGCAAACTAGTTATTATGGCTCTAACTTTCACAGATTACGTAAAGTAAAAACCATGTATGATCCTTGTGATGTTTTTCATTTCCAACAAAGTATTCCTCCTTTTCATACGTGAAAAAAGGGGATAACATAAAAAAATCATCCAATATACCGTTACCTCGCAGTATGTTGGATGATTCAAGTTGATTTTCTATATCGTTTCAAATTCTTGCTCCTACTCATAAACTTTTACTTACAGATTAATTGTATTTCGTATCATTTTCATGCAATGAATGTAATTTAATATTTGGTACTTTATCTTTTTCAATACCTCTATTATAAGAAACAGGAACTTGAAATTCAAATTGCTTTGTCTCATGTTTTTGTAAATAGACTGGTTTCGGTACTGGATAGCTTTTTGAATTCTCGTTTGCATTATCATATAAAACAACTTTTAATGCTTGTGAATGATTACGATAATTTTTTAAAGTAACAATGCACTTCGGTTGGATATTCTCTCCATTTTTCTCCATTCTACACTGGCTATCTTCTTTTTTATATTCTATTGCTTCTACCCCTGTTTTTCCTGCATAATACCATGTTTTATTCAATGTCTGGAGGATTGTATTTAAAATAAACGGCATCATTACAATCAAAATACTAGTACCTACTACTTTTATTTTATTCATTTTTCTAAATGTACTAGACTCCTTTTTTCCTAGCCATTTTAAAAATAATATAAATGCAATTACATGTAGTATGAAAGAAACAATCAATATATTTGAGACTTTATAATCCATATAAACATACGTATGTATCGGAATCTTATAGACATTGAATAGTTTTTCCCCAATTAATTCATTATCATTTGGAATTTTTAATAATAACAAAACCCCTATACTGTAACAAATAGCTACTAATCGATCATACTCAATACGAATCATTCTTTCTCCCCTTCACTTTGTATTTTATTATCGATTTTAGCTATTATTACCATACTATACAATCTTTTTATAGAGGATAACGTAAAAAAGTTCCTTATAAATATATAAAGAACCTTATTAATATACAATATGAATTAAAAAATCAATATACAATTTTCACATAGAGATTTCTTCAAAATATGTTGGATCATGTATTGTAATTTTTTTATCTAAAATTGTAACAATGCTATCATTTTTTAATTGTTTTAATACGCTGCTAACTGTCTCTCGAGATGTTCCAGATATTTTGGATATTTCAATTGTTGTAAGTGGACATGAAATTACAATCTTTTCTCCACTCTGTTCTCCTAAATCCTGCATTAAATAATTTAACGTTTGGATAACACGATCTTGTGCATTAGGAATTGTAATATTTTGCACTCGATTTTCGTTCAATTTTAATATAGATGATAATTGCTGAACAACGTACATCAATTGTGTTCTGCTGGACTTTACCATATCTTCAAAGATTACCGTTGGAATATAATATACCTCCACATCCGTCATTGCTTCTGCTGTATAGTTATATCCTCTGTCTGTAAACATACCACCATAAGGAAAAATAGAATACCGCTTTACATAGTCATCGTATAATAAGTTCCCATTTTGATTAACCCGCTCTAACTTTACAAAACCATCTAACATGAAGTAAATTCTTTCCCTTGAATCCCCTTCTAAAAATAAAAATTGACCTTTTTTATAAGTTCGCCAATAAACAAACTCTGTTAAGCCTTTCAATTTTTTTTCTGTTAAATGAGCAAATAATTCGAACTGCTTTAAGTCTTTCACTACGTTCCGTCTATTCATAAAATTCCCTCTCTCTTGCTGTATGTTGGAGCGAAAAATCAAGAAAGCGTATTCAATTTGAATTTTATCATAATTAACTTGTATATTCAGATTTCATCATGAAAACTTTATGAACAATGAGTACAAAAAATATTAATAAATAAAAAGAATGAAGTTATTAACCTCATTCTTTTTTTACTACTAAGTAGCGTACATAATAATTTAAACATACATGCATACATTCTGTTTTGAAATAATAGTACCGGCTTTTTCTTCTAGTGCTTCATATACTTTTTCTAAAGACGTAATAATCGTTTTTCTTTTTGGATTTGTATTAACAAAATTAATAGCAGCTTCGATTTTTGGAAGCATGCTTCCCGCAGCAAATTGTTGTTCTTCAATATATTCTTCTAATTGATTCACTGTGACATGCTCTAATTTTTTTTGATTCGGTTGATTATAATTTACATATACATAATCAACTGCAGTTAAAATAACGAGCGTATCGGCATCTACTAATTCTGCTAATTTCTGCGCAGCGAAATCTTTATCGATAACCGCTTCAGTTCCTTTTAACCCTTCTTCAGAATCAATTACTGGAATTCCACCTCCGCCCACAGCTATCACTATGTTTCCATCTTCGACCAAAGAATTAATCACTTTATGTTCATGAATACTTACAGGCTTCGGTGATGGAACAACACGTCTCCATCCTCTACCAGCATCTTCTTTAAACACTGCTTTTGTTTCATCCATTAATTTTCTGGCCTCTTCTTCTGTATAAAAAGGACCAATTGGTTTAGTTGGATTTTTAAATGCCTCATCTTTTTTATCCACAACAACACGTGTTATAACCGTTGCTACATCTTTGTTTATATTCCGTTTTTTCAATGCCTTTTCAATTGCATTTTCCATCCAATATCCAATCATCCCTTGGCTCATTGCCCCACAAGTATCTAATGGCATTGCAGGTGTCTTTTCCGTTTCTGCAGCTTTTTGCTGTAATAAAATATTCCCCACTTGTGGGCCATTTCCATGCGCAATTACTATATCCACATCATTTTCCATTATTTTCACAAGTTGTTCTGCCGTTTTTTCCAACGCTTCTTGCTGCGCTCCCGCAGTAGCTTCTCCAGACTGTATCGCATTTCCCCCTAGTGCAACTACAATTTTTCTTCGTGCCATATTCCAGCCCTCCAGTTGATTTCGCTTTCACAGCGCTTTATAAAGTAATACTGCCTGTAATTAATCCATAAATCGCAAAGAATGCTAAAGCACCAATTGCTACGGATGATGCTAATTCCACTCGAGTAAATATTTGCTTCGAACTCTTTTGCTTTTGAACATTGTAAAAAATAAAAATACCTGGCGCATATAAAGTCATTGTTAATAATAAATACTCTAAACCGGCTGCATAAACTAACCACACGCCATAAATACTTGCGATCAAGCCAATTATTATATTTTTATTTCGATCTGCTTCTTCAGACTTTAAGCTATGCTTCAGTTGATAAAATGCTGAAAAAGCATATGGGATTAAAATAGCTGAAGATGCTAAAGAGAATGCAAAGTTATACGCCTGATCAGAAACGACGAATGTTAACAAGAATATTTGTATTAAACCATTTGTTATCCATAATGAATTTACTGGAGCCTTATTTTTATTTTCTTTTGCGAACCATTTTGGAAATACTCCATCTTTAGCCGCTAAATATGGAATTTCAGAAGCGAGCAAAGTCCAACCTAACCAAGCACCTAATACAGAGATGACTAAACCTAAATTAATAAAGATAGCACCCCATTTTCCAACAACACTTTCAAACAAATAAGCCATAGCCGGATTTTTCAAACCTGCAATGTCTGCTTGCTGCATAAGTCCAAGAGACAATAATGTGATTAAAATGTAAATGATGAGTGTACCAATTAAGCCAATAACGGTTGCTTTCCCTACATCACTTCTATTTTTTGCTCGACTGGATAAAACAACAGCCCCTTCTACCCCAATAAATACCCATAAAGTTACAAGCATTGTACTTTTAACTTGGCTGCCAACTGCTCCCCATGAAAAAGAACCAGTTTGCCCCCAAAATCCATCTAAGAACGTATCAATATGAAACGCAAAGATTCCTATGACAATAAATACAAATACAGGTACTAATTTTGCGATTGTAGTTACTAAATTCACAAGGGCTGCTGATTGAACTCCACGTAAAATTAACATGTGAACACACCACAATAATACGCTTGCACCAATAATGGATTCTACATTTTGACCGCCTTCAAAGATCGGGAAGAAATATCCTAATGAAGAAAACAATAATGTACCGTAAGCTACATTCCCAAGCCAAGCAGATAGCCAGTATCCCCACGCACTATTAAACCCCATAAAATTACCAAACCCTGCTTTTGCATAGCTAAAAATACCACCATCTAAATCTGGCCGTTTTACAGTTAGATTTTGAAAAGATAATCCGAGTGCAATCATCCCAATTCCTGTTATAACCCAGCCAATAATAATGGCTCCAGCACCAGCACCTTTTGCCATATCACTCGCTAAATTAAAGGCTCCACCGCCAATCATAGACCCAACTACAAGAGCCGTTAGTGTAAACAACCCTAATTTCTTATCTTCACCCATTCCACTCACCTCTCTTTAATTGCAATAACAATACAAAAGCAATAGTGAATGATCGTGTCTAAAGGAGGAGAAAGAAGAAAGGAAGACTCCCTTTCTTCTTTACTCCATGTTTCCTAAAGTAGCTGCCATAACCGCTTTAATTGTATGCATTCTATTTTCAGCTTGATCAAATACTTTTGAATGTTTACTGCGGAATACTTCGTCAGTTACCTCCATTTCTTTCAACCCATATTTCTCGTAAACTTCTTCGCCATACATCGTTTCAACATCATGAAATGCAGGTAAACAATGTAAGAAAATCACGTTTTTATTCCCTGTTTCTTTAATCATTTTCATATTTACTTGATAAGGTCTCAATAACTCGACACGTTCAGCAAATTTTTCTTCTTCCCCCATAGACACCCATACATCTGTATAAATTACATCTGCATTCGCAACAGCTTCTTCCACATTACTTGTTATCATTACTTGTTCATTATATTTTTTTGCTAAATCAATTACTTCTTGTGCAGGCCATAAAGATTCTGGTGTGCAAATACGTACATCCATTCCAACGATTGCTCCACCAACTAGTAAGCTATTAGCAACATTATTTCGTCCATCGCCAACGTAAACGAGCTTCACATTTTTCAACTTCCCTACATGTTCTCTAATTGTTAATAAATCTGCTAGTGTTTGTGTTGGATGCCACATGTCTGTTAATCCATTCCAAACTGGCACACCAGAATTTTGTGCTAAAGATTCTACAGTCTCATGATTAAATCCACGAAACTCAATTCCGTCAAACATACGCCCTAACACTTTTGCTGTATCCTCTACAGATTCTTTTTTCCCAAGTTGAATATCACCTTTCCCTAAATATTCAGGATTTGCCCCTAAATCTGTACATGCTACTGTAAATGCACAACGCGTACGAGTAGAAGTTTTTTCAAATAAGAGCGCTACATTTTTACCTTCTAAATAATGATGCGGGATACCGTTTTTCTTTTTCTCTTTTAATTCTGCTGCCAAATCTAGAAAATATAACAATTCTTCTTGTGTAAAATCTTTTTCTGCTAGAAAGCTTCTTCCTTTTAAATTTGGTCTAGTCATTAACATAATTCATCCCTACTTTCTCCGTTATTTATACTAAATATCTTTACGAACAATTGGCATACTCATGCAACGTGGACCCCCACGACCACGAGATAATTCCGAACTTAGCACCTCAATCACTTCTATACCGTGTTCACGTAATAACGTATTAGATACATAGTTACGATCATATGTAACAACTACACCTGGCGCAATTGCTAATGTGTTCGAGCCATCATTCCATTGTTCACGAGCAGAAGCAATTACATCTCCTCCTCCACATGGAATAAGAACTAATTCACTTAAGCCTAATACCTCTTTTAATGCTTCCATTAAAGAAGTACGATGTGTAATTTTAAGAGTTTCCTCATCTGACCCTTTTTCTAAAATATAAATATTCATATTCCCTTTTGGCCCTTGAATGGCTGGGTGAATTGTAAACTTGTCATAATCAACCATTGTAAATACTGTATCTAAATGCATAAATGCTCGACATTTTGGAATTTCTATTGCTAACACTTTCTTAATTTTATTTTGTCGGCTAAAAAGATTTTTAGCTAAACGTTCAATTGCTTTAGCTGAAGTACGAGCAGATACTCCAATCGCAATTGTTTCTTCATTTAAAATTAGCTCGTCGCCACCTTCAATTGGAAATTTATAATCACGATCTAACCAGATTGGTACATTATGTTTTGCAAATCTTGGATGATATTTAATGATGTACTCCATGAATAATGATTCACGTCTACGCGCTGGTTCTCTCATCTTATTTATCGTTAAGCCATCGCCCACGCTAGCTGCTGGGTCACGAGTAAAATATAAATTAGGCATTGGATCTAAGTAAAACGGATAGTGATCTTCCATTAATTCATATAAATGTGTCTTCTTACTTGTTTCAATTTCGTTTTTCCGTACACCGCCCATAATTTTTTGAATTAATTCTTCATTTGAAAAGGAAAGTAAATATTCTTTTAAAGTTTGATGTGCAACATTTACGTCGGCCTGTCCTTCTTTTAAAATACGATCAACAAATTCTTCTCGAAGTTTTTTATCTACTAACGCCTCAGCGGCTAGTTTTTCTAAATAAAGAACTTCAACACCCCGATTGCGTAACGTTTGTGCAAAATAATCATGCTCTTTTTGAATAATTGGTAAATATGGAATATCGTCAAATAATAATTGCTGCAAATAATCTGGCGTCAAGTTTTCCACTTCTTTACCCGGTCGTTTTAATAAAACCGTTTGTAATTCCCCAATTTCTGAAGTAACATGTATCGGATGTTTCATTTGTTGTACCTCCTTTTAAATATGTTTGATGTCTTACAAGTACATAATAAATGCTCTGTACTTTCATCTTTGTGAAAGCATCCACATTATCATTGTGAAATATTAAACAAGTTATTTTTTTAAAATCATACGAATATGTATTTTTATAACAAACTATCTTGCTTTCTCAATAAAAAATACATATATTACGCATATATGTTGAATATTTAACTTCCGTATTTAAACAAAAATCCTGTTTTTAATTTTATTAAAAACAGGATTTTTGCATCTAAATAATTAAATTTAATCTTTCTTCTATAATCTCCCTATCTGATTTCGACTGTGAAATTATAAGGCATGTATCATTTCCACATATACATCCTATTTTTTCTTTCCAATCTAACTCATCAAATAAAACACCAATAACATGTGCATTACCAGGTAATGTTTTAATAACCATTAATTGATCTACACAATCAATTTTTACAACAACTTCTCGTAATTTTTTCTTTAACTTTATATCAGTTTGTAAATGCTCTTCTGAGAAAACTTTATATATCATTAATCCTTCTTGAGAAGGTACCTTCGTTAAGTTTAACTCACGAATATCGCGAGAAACCGTAGCTTGTGTTACTAATACATCTTTTTTTGCTAACAATTCTACTAATCTTTCTTGCTTATCTATTTCATACTCCTTTACAAATTGTTTAATTAACCGTTGTCTTTTTTCTTTTTTCATAAAAGACACCCCTTTTAATATTATAGCTCGCTATAATTTTCATCCGAAAGGGAGAGAAAAGAATGTTGCGGAAACGTTCATAGTTTAACTGTAAATATTAAATCAAACTAAATAAAAAAGAGAAGAACAGCATTCTGTTCTTCCTTTTACATTGAAAATCGTTCAATTGTTTGTTTCAAATCAGTTGCTTGCTTCTCTAAATCCTTTAATAATTGATCGATTACTATCATATTTTTAGATTGTTGTAGCGTCACACGTGCTACTTCTTGCGAACCAGCTGACGTTTCTTCAGCAATTGCTGCTACAGCTTTTGTTTGTGCTCCTGTTTGATGAATGTGGCTCACTTGTTCATTCATATAACTACTAATTTGCTGAGTTGCATCGGCTACTTCCATAACACTTGATGACATTTCTTTTAAAATTAATTCCGTAGCTTCCCCACGTTTCGCCTCTTCTTTAGCTATTTTCACTTGTTCTGTCATTTTCATTGCAACTTGTTGTACTTCATCTTGCATATTCCGTAATAACTGCGATATGTTTCTTGCAGAATGATCACTTTCATCAGCAAGTTTACGTACTTCTTCCGCAACAACCGCAAAGCCTCTTCCATGCTCTCCTGCGCGAGCTGCCTCAATAGAAGCATTTAGTGCTAATAAATTCGTTTGGCTAGCAATCGCACTCACAACAGACACAATATGTTCTACTTGTTTCATTCGTTCTTCTAACTTCTGTACATTTTGCATTGAATCTTCATTTTCTTTTGCCAATGTTTGAATACCTTGAATTAAAGACGTAAAGACACGAGTACTATGCCCTAAAGCTTCAACCATTTCTGAAGACAATGTATCAGACTGCTTCGCTTTTTCTTCTACTTCACTTGCAATAGAAGTCGTTGTATCAACAGCAGAAACAATTGCTTGAATTGATGCCGCTGATTGCTCAGCGCCTGAAGAAATCTCTGCAAGTGTCTCAGATACACCTTGCGCTTGTCTCGTTGCTTCGCCTGTTTGTTTTCTAATCTGCTGTACTTGATTATTTGTATACGAAAATGTTGTATCAATATTTTTTACCATGCCCCTTAAGTTTCCTAACATCATATTAAATGCAACACTTAAAGATTTAATTTCATCATCTGTCTTCGGTAATGGAACATCTTCACGAATATCACCCTCAGCTGCTTTTCTTGCCGCTTCCTCTAACTTGCGAAGCGGTTTAATTAAAAATACGGCTGCTCCATATGCTAAAATTCCAGACCATACTACCCCTAATAACATAACGATAATATTATATACAGTTTGACTTACATAACTTTGAAAATAATCGTATATCACGTAAATAAAAAATATACTTGTTGAATATGTAATGAAAGCTAAAACTGTAGTGAATAGCATAAGTTGTGTACGTAATCCAAAAGAAAATGTTTTTCTTTCTTTTTCCATCTTCCCTTTCCCCCTTTTTATAAGCAATATAAATACTACCTATATATTATTATCCATATTTTCATTATAGAAGGATATAGAGATTTTAAAAATCATTATTTCTTTGAATATCAAATTGCACGAAAAAAATAAAGGATTCTGACAATTTATGACTAATAACAGAAATACAGGGCAACATTTGTAAAATATATTTTTAACTGGGGGTTTTGTATGATTCAAGTTCGAAATCTAGTAAAATCATTCGGTTCACTTGATGTGTTAAAAGGAATTGATTTAGAAGTAAAAGAAAAAGAAGTTGTTGTTTTAATTGGTGCCAGTGGTTCTGGTAAAAGTACATTACTTCGCTGTCTTAACTTTTTAGAAATGTACGATGAAGGCGAAATTCACTTACAAGGTGAGCGAATTGATCCAAAGCATTCAAATTTAAATAAAGTCCGTGAAAATGTCGGTATGGTTTTTCAGCACTTTAACCTCTTTCCTCATATGACCTCACTAGAAAACATCATAGAAGCACCTATTCACGTAAAAAAATTAGAGAAAGCAAATGCACAGGATATTGGAAATCAACTTCTCCAAAAAGTCGGCCTTCAAGATAAAGCGGATGTAACTCCTCATCTTCTTTCAGGTGGTCAAAAACAGCGCATTGCCATTGCACGAGCTCTTGCAATGAGCCCTAAGATTATGCTATTTGATGAGCCTACCTCAGCTTTAGACCCTGAACTTGTTGGAGAAGTATTGCAAGTTATGAAAGAACTTGCTGAAGAAGGGATGACAATGGTTATTGTTACTCATGAAATGAATTTCGCAAAAGATGTAGCTGATCGCGTCATCTTTATGGACGATGGAAAGATTGTAGAAGATGCTCCGCCAGTACAATTCTTTTCAGCTCCATCACATGAACGGGCAAAACAATTTTTACGCAACGTTTTATAATGTAACTTTTGTTTCAAACGAAAAGGAATACATTCATACGGTGCACAACTAATCATCCAAATAAAATATTTCAATAACATACTAAAAAACCATCCGTATGATCAATATATAGGAGGGGTTTTATGAAAAGAAAACTATTAACCATTGTTGCGAGCATTACACTATGTACATCCTTCATACTAGGAGCTTGTAGCAAAGAAAGCTCTACTACTTCATCAAATAGTGAAAAAGAATTTCGCTATGCGATGAGTGGATTATACAAACCTTTTAACTATAAAGAAAATGACGGCAAACTTGTCGGCTTTGATGTAGAAATCGGTGAAGCTCTTGCTAAAAAGATGAACATGAAGGCTACGCCCGTTACAAACCCATGGGAAACGCTGATTCAAGGTCTTCAAGCGAAGAAATATGATGTAATACTGGGTAGTATGGCAATTACAGAGGAGCGCTTAAAAGCTGTTAGTTTCTCAAATCCGTACTATCGCTCTGGCGCCCAAATTTTTGTGGCTAAAAAGAATACCGCTATCTCTTCTCCAGAAGATTTAAAAGGTAAGAAAATTGGTGTTGTAAAAGCTAGTACCTTTAAAAATCTTGTTGCAAAATATACAGATCAAATCACAGAATATGACAGCGATATTACTGCTCTTATGGACTTAGAGCCTGGGCGTGTTGACGCAGTAATTACGGATCAAATGGTTGGTCTACGTATGATAAAAGAAGGAAAATCGAAGATAAAAGAAGCCGGAAAACCATTAAATCTTGATGAAATGGGAATTGCTATTCGCAAAGATGATAAAGAAATGGTTGAGAAAGTAAATAAAGCGTTAGATGAAATCATTAAAGATGGTACGTATGAAAAGATCAGTAAAAAATGGTTCGGGCGTAATATTCTCGGTGAAGAGGAAAAAACGAAGTAAGTTAGCCATTCAAAAGATTCATAAACAATGCCCCACTGATTAAATGTTCATTTTATGTGGGGCATTTCATTCTCTACTAAAATCTATACAATATGAGGTGAAACGCATGTTTGAAATTTTTATCTCTTCCTATCCCACACTCTTAAAGGCTACTATTGTCACATTACAATTAACATTAACTTCCCTAGTACTCGGTTCATTAATTGGATTATTATTCGCTTTCTTTCGAATCTCTAACAATAAAGTTTTAAATAGTATCGCTCATGTCTACATTGCTATTATTCGTGGTACACCTTTAATTGTTCAAATTGCCATTCTCTATTTTGGAATTACATCCGTTGTTGTTTTCACCCCTTTTTGGGCAGGTGCAATCGCTTTAGCAATTCATAACGGAGCATATATTACGGAAATTTTCCGTGGATCTATTCAATCCGTTGACCGGGGACAATTAGAAGCAGCTCGCTCTTTAGGCATGCCTTATCCTTTAGCTATGCGACGAATTATATTACCACAAGCATTTCGTCTGTCTCTTCCTCCTCTAGGAAACCAATTTATTATCGGATTAAAAGATTCTTCACTTGTTGCTTATGTAGGAATGTCCGAATTATGGGGTTCAGGTTTATCAATTGCAGCAGGTAATTTCCAACAATTAGATACTTACATAATCGTTGGTGCATACTATCTCATACTTGTTCTTCTATTTACTTATTTTGTTAATCTTTTAGAAAAACGACTACAACGAAAAGAAACTAACTCCGTCCAAGTCCATAAAAGGAAGAAAAAGGAAGTTTCTTTATAAGAAAAAGCAAGCCTGAGATGGCTTGCTTTTTCATTGCAAAAATATATTAATTTTTACTGATTTACTTTTTTAATACTCTTTTCTTCTTCTATATGTTCCTCACGATATGAAATATTATGAGGATCTAGTCCATTTCCTAAAGAACCATAGAAGTGCTCTCTATGCGGATCCACTAATTCACTTCCTTGATAATACACACGTGGTGTATTCCATAGCGCTGCCAAAGCTTTTGTCATCGGCATCTCATGATAGCGTTCCGGCCACATTTCTTTAATCTTCTCTTTTACTAACGGATAGTATTTAGAACTCATAGCGGGAAACAGATGATGTTCTGTATGATATGAGAAATTGAAATGTAAAACGTCTACCCAGCGCGGCACTGTTACTGACAAACAGTTTGCTAACGGATCATTTACTGGAACAATTGGATTTAAGCGGTGATTTGTTGCGATATATGCCATTACAATAAAGTTAGCAATTAACAACGGAATGACATATGCAAATAACCATTTTCCAGGTCCCATAATAAACAATAAACTAATCCAAACTGTCCAAGGCAAAAGAAGTTGAAGCCATACAGATTTTTGATTGGATGACTTGAACTCTTTTATAAAATGAAAGAACATTCGAGTCGAATGCAATGTAAATTGAATTGTTAGTGACAAAAAACTAAAGAATGAACGTACATGTAAAGGCATACGATATACCCAACTCAAAAACTTACTCTTCTTAAGTTTCTCAAGTGTCGGCCATGCATCTGGATCATTCTCTTCATGCTGTGTATGAACATGATGCGTTGCATTATGCCACTTTCTCCAAAGCTTTGGCCCTGTTGATAATGGCATAAATGCGATCGCGCCTAAGAAGTCACGAAGCCATGCCTTTCTTACAACAGTTCCATGTAAAATTTCATGCCCTAAAAATCCTAGTGAAGCAAAACATAATCCAAGAACAATCGCAATTCCTAGATTCGCCCACACATTCAATTCAAATACACCAATCGATATTAACCCCGCCAATGCCACAAGCAAATAAGCCAGTCCACCAAATAAACGAGTAGGCACTGGTTTAAATGCTTTTTTCGGCAAATGTGGTGATACACGTGCTGCATACCACCCAAACGTATGAAGCTCCTTCATCCTTTTGCTCCTTTCTTATGCCGCGCCTTGCGCAACTTACATATATCAATTCTTGCTTCCAGATTGATTTTACTAGATGATCCAAAAAGCATCTATTATAAGGAAAATATACTCACTCTATCGTCACTTATTTTTCGCTTTTATTATCAATGAAAAACATTTCTCTTTTTACTCTCTATCAACCTTTCCACATGATGAATCATAACAATAGAATTTCTATATTGTCAACACATTTTATGACCTAGTAATAAAAGGTGGTTATATTTTTATAATCATACTTTATTTCACTAAAGAAAATGTATAGATTCCATAAGGATTTACCCACTATATATAGACATTTTCTTAAACGCCATAGACTCTATCTCATTCAATAACTCCCTATGTAATCAACAAACAGAATCACTTGAATTTAGTTTTATATAAATCCTACTACATCATAATGCCCCACCTAATTAATTATATTAAAATAATTTATAACCTCTTTTAATAAAAATAGACTACTTCTAAAACAACACACATGAATTTCATATAATATGGAAATATTAAAAGGAAAATTGTTCTAAAATCAGGAGGTTTCCGCAATGACAAGTGATACATTTCCACAACTGCCGCTATCTTATTGGATTGAATCTACTCAGTTTCCTACTTTCCCTCGTTTATCCGAAAATATAAAGACGAAAGTTGCTATTATCGGTGCTGGTATTACAGGTATTACTACTGCCTATTTACTTGCAAAAGAAGGCATCGATGTTGTTTTAATTGATTCTGGTCGTATTTTAAATGGAACGACTGGGCATACAACAGCGAAAGTAACAGCACAACATGATCTTATTTATGATGAATTAATAAATCATTTCGGTGTAGAAAAGGCCCGGCTTTACTATGAATCAAATAATCAGGCTCTACAATTCATAAATAAAACTGTTCAAACATATAAAATCGACTGTAATTTCTCAAATGAAGATTCATATTTATATACAACTACTGATAACGGATTAAGAAATTTATCGAAAGAATATGAAGCTTATCAAAAATTAAATATACCTTGTGACTATGTTCAATCTCTATCGATTCCTATTCCAGTACAATCTGCGCTTGTAATGAAAAATCAAGCACAATTCCATCCCCTTCTTTATTTAAAAACACTTTTAGAAAAGTTTGTGGAGATGGGCGGAAAGGTCTACGAACAAACAACAGCTATGGATGTGGAAAAGGGCGATTATTCACAAATAATTACAAAAGAGGGCCATCATATCACTTGTGAATATGTCGTCTCTTGTTCACATTTTCCTTTTTATGATGCGAATAGCTTTTTCTTTACGCGAATGTACGCAGAACGCTCCTACGCTCTTGCAATAAAAGCAAAAACGGAGTATCCAGGTGGCATGTATTTAAGTATTGATGATCCAAAGCGCTCCTTACGCTATATAACAAACAATGGAGAAAAATTAATTTTGATTGGCGGAGAGAGTCATAAAACAGGTCAGGGAATAAATACGATGCTTCATTATGAAGCACTCTATTCTTTTGCTGAAGCCACTTTTGGAATAGATGAAGTTCCTTATAGATGGTCAGCACAAGATTTAATTACTCTAGATAAGCTTCCTTATATCGGACATATTAACGAAAGAAATCCAAATATATTTGTTGCAACTGGATATCGCAAATGGGGAATGACAACTGGAACTGCTGCCGCTCACCTACTGAAGGACTCCATCCTAAAAGTTCACAGTCCCTATAAAGAACTGTATGCACCATCACGCTTCCATGCAAATCCAGATATAAAAACGTTCCTCTCCCAAAACATTGATGTTGCGAAACATTTAATTGCAGGAAAGATTGAAACCGCATTACGTAAGCCAGAAGATCTCGAAGTTGGTGAAGGATCTGTCGTACATGTTAACGGTAAACGAGCAGGTGCTTATAAGGACAAAGAAGGAAAATTACATATCGTCGATACAACTTGTACACATCTCGGCTGTGAAGTTGAATGGAATAATGGTGATTGTACTTGGGATTGCCCTTGCCATGGTTCTCGTTTTTCAATTGAGGGAGACGTTCTTGAAGGCCCAGCAGATCAACCGTTAAAACGAGTTGATAATGAGTAAACAAATAAAGAAGTTCAACAAAATTACTGTTGAACTTCTTTATTTGTTATAAACCCTTTTCAGATAAAATTCGACACAAGGAGGAAAATATTAACATTAAATAAAATAATATATTCATCTACAAATTAAAAGGGGTAAATATTATGCAACCTTCAGCTCCACCTCATCTAGAATCTACAGAAACTATCTTTCCAAGCTCTATTACAAAACTTGTTGTTTTTATTTGTTGGCTAGCCATTTTAGCTGATGGATATGATTTAGGTATTTACGGTGCCGTTCTACCAAAGCTCCTAGAAGACAAAAGCTGGGCGCTATCACCAGCGCATGCTGGTACAATTGCAAGCTATGCTTTATTTGGGATGTTTATTGGGGCTATTCTAGTTGGAACGATTACAGATCTAATTGGGCGTAAATGGACGCTTATATGCTGTTTAGCACTTTTTTCTATCACAATGGGTTTAGCGGCTATCACTCCTTCTCCTGAGTTATTTGGATTATCTCGATTTATAGGAGGAATCGGATTAGGCGGTGTTATCCCAACAGCTTCAGCACTTACTGTTGAATATTCACCAAAAAAAAGGCAATCTTTTATTTATGCTCTTATGTTTACTGGCTATCCTTTAGGTATCGTGTTAGGTGCTATTTTGTCCATGCTTATGTTAGAAGATTTCGGATGGAGAATTATGTTTGGTATCGGAATGATTCCACTACTCCTCATTCCTTTCATTATTCGCTATTTACCCGAGTCCATTCAATTTTTATTATCACGTAATCGCCAAGAAGAAGTGAACCAAATTCTTAATCGTTTTCAAATTGAATTTCATGTAAAAGATAAAACTCATCAAGACCCATCTACTATACGAAAGAAAAATGGATTTTTTACTTTATTCTCAAAAGAATACATAAAAGCAACGCTACTTTTTTGGATCACTTATATAATGGGAATGTTTTTAATATATGGTTTAAACACTTGGTTACCACAGATGATGCGCCAGGCAGGATATCCTCTTGGGTCTAGTCTGTCATTTCTACTTATGCTAAATATTACCGCAGCTATCGGCGCACTATTCGCTGGAGCAATTGCTGATCGTATAGGAGCAAAAATCGTTATTAGCATCTCTTATCTTATGGCAGCCATATGTATCGGACTATTAACAATCAAACCATCTGTTACAATCATTTATCTTTTAATTGGCCTTGCTGGTATTGGATCAGTCGGTATTACTCAAATATTAAATGCATATGTAACACAATACTTCCCATCACATATCCGAGCTACCTCCTTAGGCTGGGGACTGGGGCTTGGCCGAGTTGGTGCAATTGCTGGCCCAATTCTCGTCGGTATTATTATGACAATGCAATATGACCTAGCATGGAATTTTTACTTATTCTCCTTTGCAGGTCTTATCGCGGCTATATCTGTTTTCTTCATTCCTACAAAATAAAAAGAGCACAAACTTACTTGTGCTCTTTTTCATATGCTTCAAACAACATATCTCGAAACAATGTATTTAAACTCTCAATATCGATTCCTGATCCCTTTTCAATTCCTTTTACATATTGTTGATAGTAATGAATTTGTTCTTCTAAAAATTGATTTAGCACCTTAATTTTCAATCCAACATCTAATTCAGTACCTGCTTTTTTCTTTATTAACAACTTTTCAATTTCATCTAATACGCTACGTTCTAATGATAATTCTGTAATTAATCGATCAAATTCTACAGGAGGTAAAGTCGTTTTCTCTTCTAGCCACTTACAAGCTAAAATGGGACGTAATACATAAAAGTACTTTTTCAGCTTTACATTCTCACCTTGCAAAAATTCACGATAATTTTTCGACGCCATATGTAAATAATGATATATCGTTGCTTTTGGATCAAAATTCTTCTCACTCATCTGTTGAAGTAGTTCTGGAAAATTAGAGTTTTTCGAATAAAAAATTGGTGATCGAATCCACTCAAGTAAAGCAGGATTCGACTTCGCGAATAGTTGCAACGCCTTTTTAATATCCCAACCACTTATATCTAAATCATCACTAATTGGATATTCAATTACATCTCGTTTGTCATGAATTGATAAATACCATTCTACCGGATGTATATAAACGAACCTAACATCATAATCGCTATCTTTCGATGGAAACCCCCAAGCACGACTCCCTGATTCCACCGCAAATAAAATTTTTACATCATTCTCTTTTTCAATTCTTTCTAACTCCAACTCGATTTTCTCTCTCATTTCATAACATCTCCATTTTTTGATTATTTCCTTGGAAATTCGACAATACACTATTAATTTTACTACATACTAAAAAAACTGTCAGAAATTACTGACAGCCTAATGAAACGTCTATTGTTGCTTTTCAATTACAGTAGCAGCAATTCGTTCAAACTCTTTTTGAATCTCCTCTTTATATGCATCTACTATTGAAAAATCCATAGCAGCAATATAAATTCGTTCTAATTTATCACGAACCGATTTTGCTTTCGCTAAGAAAGACATCGCCTCATTCATTTTTGCTTTATATTGAATGGAGACATCACGAATTTCCTTCGCATATTTCTCATCCGTCCCTGGCGTAACAATAAGGACATACATATCAATAATTTCATCACCCTCGCGACTTGGAAAATATTCATGTGGTGCGGTGCTATCAAAAATTGCAAATCCTAATTCTCTTACGATAACCATATCAAGACTATTCGGGTCAAATCCGCAATGATATACTTCAACTTCAAACCCTTTTTCTTCAGCTGCCTTAGCTAACTTTTTGAGCATCGTTGATTTTCCAGAGCCTGGGCGCCCTTTTATAAAATAACGATGTGGTAACCCTTCTGTTAAATTAGGAACAAAATCAACTGCTCCTTTCGGTGTAGCAGCTCCTAAAAAACGATGTTTTACAAGCGATTGTCTCCCGCTTTTATCTGCAAATAATTTCTGGATTAGCTGATTGGTTAGTTCATTTGCTTTATTAAAATCTATATTATCAATATATATCTTCTCCCACTCATCATGTATAACCAATGCCTCTTTAAAACGTGCGTAAGCAGACTGAAAAGCTTTGCTTGCTTCTGAAACAAATCTTTCAATTTCTAACTTCTGCTTTCTTAGTTTATCTGAGTCCCAAGCAATTCCTAAATTTATATACTCTTCAACAACCCCTGGCATTTTTGGCTCAATAACATGCGGCGATGTCCCATCAACAATTCCTACTTTTAATTTTGGGATAATTACACCATCAACCGATTTATTATCAGAAGAACAATGTAAAAATTCAATATCATATCCTTTTTCAATCCATTCACGACCTATTGCCTTTATTAAAGAAGATTTTCCCGTTCCTGGGCCACCCTTTAAGATAAATAATCTGTCTAATCCTTTTAAATTCTCTTCGTATAAATTGTGAAATCCCCTAGCTGTATTACCACCAGCATAATAATTTAATACATTTCCTGTCACTGCACTCACTCCTTCGCAGCATTCTATTTACATAAGCTACAATATGCGAGCAGCTTTATTTGGGTGAATACCTATTTTGTATTGCACGCAAAAAGGAAATGAATTACAATTTAACTATCGGAAAATTCCGATTTTAAAAACTGAATACTTCTTTATCAAGAGAGGCAGAGGGACCGGCCCTTTGAAGCCCAGCAACCTCAGTTTATACAAACTGAATAGGTGCTAATTCCTGCAAAATGCAATGCATTTTGGAAGATAAAACCCAACTAGCATGTAAAGCTCATCTTTCTTGATACTGAAGGATGAGCTTTTTATTATTTGAAAAACATATATTGGAGGTATGTAAAATGAAAGTAATTGATTTATCACAAACATTTGAAAATAATATGTCTCAATTTCCTGGAACACCTAAAATACAACTAGAAGCTGTTACAAGTGTTGAAGAATCAGGATATCAAGTTACAGATTTTCATTCTGTCGTTCATGTTGGCACGCATTGTGATGCTCCTGCGCATTTTATTTCAGGCGCAACGACCATCGATCAATTACCGCTGGATCAATTTGTAGGTGAAGCTGTTCTTATAGATGTAACACATATTCAAGAGCGAAAATTACCTAAGACAGTATTGCATAATACTGACATAAAAGAAGGTGATATTGTTATTTTTCATTCTAATCTATCCACAAAATGGAATACAGAAGCTTATGAGAAGGAAGCATTTTATCTTTCTGAAGAATTAGCTAAAGAACTAGTGCGATTAAAAGTAAAATCTATCGGTTTAGATTTCATTTCCCCTGATGAAGTCACAACAGAAACATCACCGATTCATCACATATTACTAGGGAATGATATTTACTTAATTGAAAACTTAACAAATCTAGATGCTATCGAAGAAAAACGTTTCTTTTTCTCAGCAGCACCTTTAAAAATTAAAAATAGTGACGGTGCTTTCGCAAGAGCATTTGCTGTTATTTTTTAAACATAGCCTATAAAAAAAGCAAAGGCCACTACTGGTCTTTGCTTCTATATTTTCTATTTAAATTAAGAAAGAATTGTTCCACACGAGGACGCAACCAAGCTAAACAATCTATCTCTTTCTTCTTTGTGCAAGCTATCTCTTCTCCATCTACCATTTCAACAAGTTCTAGTTCTAACAGTTGCCTCGTGAATGCTAACATATTCACTTCTTCGGATGGATACTCTTCTTTTAATTTCTCCTCAATTTCCCCCAATAAAAAACCGTCACGCATCATTGCCAATGCATCAATCCAAAGTGGCGGCATTTCATATTTTTCTCCTGTAATTGTATCTTTTACAATATAATTCTTTTGCTCTTTTCGAAATTGAATCGTGTGTAAACATACAGTCGAATTTAATGTTAATTCCATCATACCACCTCTTTCATAATATCTGCATAGAAAAAAGGATGCGTGTGCACCCCTTCTTATCTTTTCATAACACTACTGAACCGCTACATGAGCAATCAATCTCATGTCGATATTTTCCTCCATTATAAACGAAGTATTTTATAAAAAAAACCCTTCTTGAAACATTTTATAAAATGTTTATATTTACACAACAAGAACACTTTTCTGAAAAATCTTTTCTCCCAATACATTAAAAGGTCGGCAAAAAAATTTCTACTTTCGTTCCTACTCCTACACTACTTTGGATCGTGATACTCCCTTGATGTTCCTTAATAATTTTATATGTAATCATTAATCCAAGTCCTGTACCAGTCTCCTTTGTTGTGTAAAACGCCTTGCCAATTTTTTCTAACTTCTCATTCTCTATACCAAATCCTTGGTCTTCAACAGAAATACACAAATGTCCTTGCGTTTTTTGATATGCACGGATATGAATTTCTCCACCCTCTGGCATTGATTCTATTCCATTTTTAATGATATTTAATAACACTTGTTTTAATTGCTTATCATCACCGTTTATAGCCGGTAAATTCCCATCTACTTGTAAATGACATTTAACTCTATATTGCGTTGCATAACTTTCCATTAGATGCACAACATATAGAAGGATGTCTCGTATATTACACCTTTCATAATTTGTTGGCTTTGGTTTTCCTAACAACATCAATTCACTAACAAATCCATTGACTCTTTCAATTTCTTGTAGCATAATGTCGTAGCTCATCGTATCAGTTGGATTTCTTTCTTTTTGCATTTGCGTAAACCCTTTTAACGCTGTTAACGGGTTTCGAATTTCATGAGCAATTGTTGTAGACATAGTCCCAATCACAGCTAAATTTTCCGTCTCTTTCATATTGTTCATCATTTCAACCACTGTTCTTACATAAGATTGAAATCGTTTTAATAAAGAATGTGAAATAATGAAATAAAATACACATAAAACAAGTGGAATTATCACTTTTAAATCTTGTAATAGCAATGTGAAAAATACGTACTTTCCAATTACACTAAAGGACACTAAATAAAAGTATTTTCTATTCACGAAAACTGGGGCAAATAAAATTAATAACATTTCTACCATACTGCCATGTTCAAAAGGTCTATCCGTTCGCAAATAAATCATTAAATTATTCACAAGATTGATAAACATGTACCCAAATAAAAATAAATATTTTACAGAATATACATACCCTCTTTTTTGAAGATATATAGAAATAGGAAATAATGCTATTACAAATATAGGCACACCTATCCCAAGACTACCTTCTGGCCAACCTACCGCTGTTCCACTAATATTCATAGCAGGATATACAAAATAATATATAGCGTCATATAAAAAGAATATAATATAAAATAATAATATAAATACCTTTAAGGCTCTTCTTTCTTCATAAATCAAGCTCTTGTATTTATTCATATAAAAACTCCCCTTGATCGATACAAAAAACTTTCATTGTTATCTCCTTAAAGTATAAGTATGAAATTGCTTTCAGGGCAATATTTAACCTTATAATACTGAAAGGAAGGAGATCTCTCCTTCCTTTTGGTAACAACTTACATCCATCTTACCCTGTCATGTAACAATCCATCCGTAAAATTATTATGCCCTATTACAAAATCCTTCATATATAAATTTAAATACTCACCGTACTTACTTTCTGTATTTAATAACAACTCCTCAACGTAATAAGCACCTTGTTCAAATTGATCTAAAAGTAAACTGGACAAGCCCGCATAAATCCCGCACCCTACCTGAAAATACGTTGCATTCGTTTTATATTTACGAAAAACTTGGCTACTATTCATCACATTATACATATATGTCTCACTATTTTCATAAACGAGTAACACACCGACCAAGTCCTCTCCAGCAACCTCTTCTTCCGCTGGATTAAACACTTTACGATTCCAGTTCCATAAATCTTCTACTTGATCTAAGTTCTGTCTAATTATATTTGTTGTATACTCATTAATTCGGTAAAGAAAACCAACTTCCATATTAAAGTTTTTCCCTAAAATTAATACTTCCTCATGTGGCATTAAACAACCATAGAATTCTTTTTCTCCTAACTTCACTTTATACTCTGAAGCATATACATCTTCATAAAAGTAAAGAGGACGATGATGGCTCATATACATCGGATAACTCCAGATTGCTTCATCTAAAAATCGCTCTACTGCCCATGAAGCATAAAGTGTATGTGGCTTTATAAGTGCTGTATCATTCAAAAATGACGTGTCATGTTCTACAATATAACATGCTCTTGGCCTTTCATTTGGTCGTTCCTTCATAAGCTCAACAACCATCCATTGAACAACACCTGGATTCATACCTGAACCTATAATCGCTTTTGTATTTGTAAATTTCTCTTTCTCCTTCTCAAACCTTGTATATCTTTCCGTAAGCTGAAAGCCAATTAAGCTATCGTCCTGATCTACTGCCTCATTTTCCAAGGCTGAGTTAATATAACAAATTCCTAGTTCATTACAGCAGCTTAATACTCTAATTGTATCTGCCCCTGAAACATCAATCACAACACTCGTTCTTTTTTCTTTTAAATGTTGTTTAAATTCCACTACATTTTGAAGGTTTATTTCATATAAATATAATTGACCTTTCAGATTCGAAAACAACTCATCATAATAAGTCCTATCTTTTTGTTTTATATCCACCAAATGAAATTTGGCATTCTTTAATACTTCATAAATTGGATCTTTTTCATTTGCTATCGCTTGATTTAAAATTGCTAAAACTGCTTTTGCTGCTCCACCAGCACTACCAAGCAATGTAATTGATAACGAATTCGGAAACTGCTCCACAAACAAAACCCCTTTAATAAATTAGTTGAGCAGCTCCTCCTCAAAAAATAAATTGAATATATAATAAGATAGCTCGTACACAATGTTTATAAGTTAGTGCAAAGTTACCTTTTAAAAAATCACACTATACTATGCTTATATTCAATTCATTTTCCCCTCATCTCCAAATTAAACTAAAACAAATAGGCTCGACCTTTTCTTCTGCATATAAAAGAAAAAGCCAGCCCTTTCAACTAGCTTACGGACAATGGACAGATTTTACATGTTGAATATTTACATACATTTTCGCATCACGTGCTTTTGATATTTCAATATGACCTTCATCAATTTTCGCCATTTTTCCAATTTTATTGGACTCCTCACCTAAATCGAACACCATAATTTTCCCAGCCATTTTAATAAGCTGTTCTTCAAACGTTCGAGCTAACGTAATATTTAACGGATTCACGGGGAGTTCATTTTTATTGAGGGCATAAGGCACTTGATTTTCTTTATACGGAATTAACCATTTCAAGTGTTTTAAAGATATATATACAGTTTTATAAACTGGACTATAAAAAACAATATAATCGTTCATCACACTTGTAACATAACCATGTATTGGAGCATTTCCGGCTACATAAATTTCCGTAAAAATCCCTTTAGATGTACTTAATACTTTCCTCAAAGAAATTGAAGGAGACTCTCTCTTAATTACAGAATCCACATCTGGTTTTGAGATTTCTTCATCATTTGATCTTAAAAACTTATAATATTGTACATGATATAAAGATATATATACGTAGTCTTGTCCATTGTAAAGAACAACGATATCATTTCCTACATCAATTAATACACCTTTAAATCTTTTTTCACCGATTAATTTAACATATATATTTTCTCCAATACTTTTGTTTAACTCATTCATCTATATCCTCCTTCCTACGAATTTCTTCTTATCTGTCTTCCATTTCTAAAAAAATAATCAGGGCAAAGTTCTGTTTTAATAGTAAGTAATTCCTTTTCATACTATCGAAATAAGAAATTGTTCTTCTCTTTCCCTCATAATGCCCCTCTTATTTATTAAACATTATTCATCTTCATTCTTTTTACATTTAACTACTTGACTCACACTCTTAATATGAGACTTAATTACATAAATAACTTCATCACCGTTTACTAGTGTAATACAGCCATGGTGTACCTCACTTAATAAACCTTCCACACACTCTGGACCGCCACGATTAATTTTTACCCACTTATACTTCAAGTCTTTTAATATATCTAAAAAAGTATCCTCATCAGAGCAGAAACATGAACTATAGCAATCGCCACATTTACTTTCTTTCACTTTCTTCACTAGACTCTTCACATGTTTCAACTGATAATATACTAATTCACCATGAGGTAACTGTAACGTTAGATAATCTTTTCCTAACGATACGAGCTCACCAACTCGACTTTCTGGTCCACGAAGGTTTACTTTTACAGTCTCACCAACTAAACATTTAATTTGGTCACAGCATAATACATTCTCCAATTTCGTATCCCCCTTTCTTATTATCTTCCTCTACTTGATTGTCTTTGTGCACGAGCACGACCTGAATTATCGCTACTTTCCTTACTATCGTCGCTCTCATCGCTCTCTCCGCATGCTAAAGCATTATAGTTAACACTTTTAATATGCTTTATTGCAATTAATATAATTTCTTCTTTTACGATTAATGTTACGAAGTCACAAGAAACATCTTGCAAAATGCCTTCCACTTTCTCTGGACCGCCGCGATTAATTTTCACCCAGCAATATTTGAAACTTTCAAGTAGTGCTTCAAAATCTTCTGCACAGGCGCAATCTTCCCACTCACAATCACTTGATCCACATTCTTTCGCATTTTTTGTAATACTTTTTAGATGTTTAAGTTGATAGTAATAAAGCTCACCTTTTTCATTCTTCAATACGAAGTAGTCCTGACATACTGATATTATTGTTCCTTTTTGAGATTCTGGACCACCCCTGTTTACTCTCACAAAAGATCCAATTAAGTCTTTCAAAAAATCACAATGAAATAAACTCACGAGAAAACCCCTTCCATTAATTTATAAGCTTTTGCACTGATAGTATATGTATCTGTACAGGTTACGTTCTCTATGTTTGTCCTAGCTAGAAAAAAATATGCTTTTAACATGGTAGACTACTACCTATCAAAATTTGAAGAAAGGCTAAGAACTCCTTATGTTTTTGATATCTTCAAACAAAAAAACCCTTATGAAGATACATTTCTGCATATCTTCATAAGGGATTTCCCATAGTTTAATCTTCGTCTTTAACATCCATATCTTCTGGAATTGGTTCGTTCAATATTTCTTCCACTAATTGCTTATATTTCTCCATTTGTTCTAAATGCGTATTGAATTGTTCTTTATTTACTAAATATTGCTCTCCATCGAATAGCGCACGAATTTTCTTTTGCTGAATTAACTCTTCAATATACGATTTTGGTAAATTCAAATACTCCGCAGTCTCTTCTATTGTTATATACAATGCGTTCATTCCTTTATTATTTTTTCATCTATACTGTATCTTACTTTACTTTATTTTTGTAAACAAATAAAAAAGATTTTGTAAATGCAGTTCAAAAAGCAGGTAGATGCATTCCATATATTGTATAGTATTATATAGTAAGAATTTTTTAAATATAGAATGGTATTACCCATTTACACAAAGGAGAGTTAACATATGGCTACTCGTCACATCATTACAATGTTAGAAAAAACACTGCAAGTTGAAACAGAAAACACAATTTCTCATTTGAATGTATCTTTATCTGATCGTTTTCTTTCTCAAAGCACAGCAATACATGAAAACAATTGTTATCATACAATTGGTGAATGGTACAAAAATCATTTCTTATTCCAACAAGATGATTTCCTTTGGGCTAAATATGCCTTCTATGACGCATATTGTGAAGCCATCCAAAAACAAGGTCATCTTACAAAACGCGTCCGTCAAATATTAGAATCATTGGCTCGAAAACACGGAAAACAGTATATTGCTTCTATACTAAATATGCCATTTCCTAATAAACGCGCTAAAGGGACAGCGTAATTTAGCCATGTTCTGTGTAAGCAAAACATAGCTAAATTGTTTTCTAGGATGCTTTACCAATAAAATGTTCATATCATATGAACTGATGAAACCGGTGTCATTATAATGATAGAAAATATAGTAAACAGGAAAACCCCCACGTACATCTCTCATTCACTTGAATAGAGAAATACGTGGGGGTATACTTGTTCCTTATTATTTCATCATCTGCTTAATCAGTTCGCGATTTCTCTTCTTAAATACTTCATTATGAGAAGAAACCATTCCGTACTCACTTGCATCTGGTTGGATAAATTGTTTTGCTTTATTCACAGCATTTCCAGCATCTTGGAATGCACCTGCAATTAAGTGTAGTTTCCCTTCGTGCTTTAAAATATCTCCAGCAGCATATAATCCATCTACTGAAGACTCACTATTTGCATTACCTGCAATATAATAATTATCTATAATTGCAACGTCTAACTCACTATTTTCTAATAATGTAATGTCGCGTTCATATCCATGATTAATAATAACTTCATCAATAGGTAAATGAGAAACCTCACCTGTTTCATGATTTGTTAATTCTACATATTCGATCGCTTCATGATTATCACCGGCAATTAATTTTGTAATCGATGTATTAAAGAAACACTCCGCTGAGCTGTTCATAAGTTGTTTTACTTGTGCTTCATGACCAGATAATTCTTCTTTTCTATAGGTTACATACACTTTTTTCGCAATTGGTTCCAATTCATTTGCCCAATCAACAGCAGAATTGCCTCCACCGGAAATAATAACTGTTTTACCTTTGAAACGCTTTAAAGATTTAACTGTATAATTTAAATTCGATACTTCAAATCGCTCAGCACCTTCAATAGATAACTTTTGCGGTTTCAATATACCACTTCCTGTTGCGACGATAACTGTTTTTGAAAAGTGTTCTTCGCCAGTACTTGTTTTTAATGTAAAAGTACCATCTTGATTACGAATAATCGATTCTACTTTTGTATCTAATACAACTTCCGGCTTAAATGTTAACCCTTGCTGTACAAGTTGTTCAATTAACTTATCACCTGTAACTGGCAATAGTCCTCCTACATCCCAAATCATTTTTTCCGGATACACATGTATTTTTCCACCTAAATGTGGTTGAAATTCTATTATTTTCGTTCTCATTTCTCTGAGTCCACTATAAAAAGCTGAATAAAGCCCTGCAGGTCCTCCGCCTATCACGGTTACATCAAACAATTCTTCTCGATTCATTCGTGCTCACTCCTCAGCTATTAATCGTTGATTATCATTCTCAATAAAATATAACCTGTTTCCGCAAAATTTACAATCAAAATTACTATTGACAATACACCTATATAAAATTATATTATTTAAAGAATCAATAGTGATAATCATTATCATTTTGTTAATAATTAGCAAATTTGAGATTACATCTTCTTTCATTAATATGGTTATTACTATATTATAAAATCTCATATTCAAGATTTTTAATAAATTATTTTGCATTACCACTACTATTTCAAAAAAATTGCAGTTAAACAAATTATTGTATACACATATCATCTATGTTAAAGGAGAAAGACGATGAAAAAGTTATTTATTTCACTAACAGTCCTTTTCGTTCTTGTTATGAGCGCTTGTAGCAATAGCTCTACAGACAAAAAGAACGATGCAAAAGGTAGCAAATCAGAAACAATTACATACCAATCTGAAGATGGTAAAAAAGTAGAAGTTCCTGCAAATCCAAAACGCGTTGTTGTATTATCATCATTCGCTGGTAACGTAATGTCATTAGGTGTAAATCTTGTTGGGGTAGATTCA
The DNA here is from genome assembly GCF_008368795.1 of Bacillus sp. BF2-3. NCBI lineage: Bacteria > Bacillati > Bacillota > Bacilli > Caryophanales > Bacillaceae > Bacillus > Bacillus sp. BF2-3. The sequence continues at coordinate 19,173 of NZ_QOSA01000003.1, read as the reverse complement.
TGGTCTAAACAAAACCCACGTTTTGATAGCAAACTTAAAGATGTTGCTGAAGTATCTGATGAAAATGTTGAAAAAATCGCTGAACTAAATCCAGATTTAATCATCGGTTTATCAAATGTTAAAAATGTCGATAAGTTAAAGAAAATCGCGCCTACTGTAACATACACTTACGGAAAAGTTGATTACTTAACACAGCATTTAGAAATCGGTAAGTTATTAAATAAAGAAAAAGAAGCAAAAACTTGGGTTGATGACTTCAAGAAACGTGCACAAGAAGCTGGTAAAGAAATTAAAGCAAAAATCGGTGAAGATGCAACAGTTTCTGTTGTAGAAAACTTCAACAAACAGCTTTATGTATACGGCGAGAACTGGGGCCGTGGAACAGAAATCCTGTACCAAGAAATGAAATTAAAAATGCCTGAAAAAGTAAAAGAGAAAGCATTAAAAGAAGGTTACTACGCATTATCTACTGAGGTATTACCTGAATTTGCTGGTGATTACTTAATCGTAAGTAAAAACAAAGATACTGATAACTCATTCCAAGAGACAGAATCATATAAAAACATCCCAGCAGTAAAAAATAATCGCGTATATGAAGCAAACATGATGGAATTCTATTTCAATGATCCACTTACATTAGATTTCCAACTAGACTTCTTCAAGAAGAGCTTTCTTGGTAAATAATACAAACATGAGGAATTCTTAATTTAAGAATTCCTCTTCCTTTATTCTATGAACAGAAAAGATGTGAAACGAATGACAAAAGATCATGACAATCCACGTTCTATAGCTTTTACATACAAACTAATTTTAAGCTTAATTGCATTCTTTCTTATTTTTATGGTTGCAATGGTATTAGGTGCTGCAGATACTTCGATAAAAGATGTATGGTTAGCACTCACTTCCTCCGCTAAAGGAGACAAAATATCTATTATTCGAGAAATACGTTTACCACGTGAAGTTGCTGCTATTTTTGTAGGAGCTGGATTAGCCGTTTCTGGGGCAATTATGCAAGGATTAACACGAAATCCACTTGCGGATCCTGGATTATTAGGGCTATCTGGTGGAGCAAATGCTGCGCTTGCACTGACACTTGCTTTCAACCCTTCCATCAGCTATCTTTACTTAACATTAGCTTGCTTTATCGGTGCTGCAATTGGCGCAATTATGGTATTTGGAATTGGTATGGTGAAAAAAGGTGGCCTTTCTCCTCTTCGAATTGTATTAGCGGGCGCTGCAGTTTCAGCATTTCTACTCGCAATTTCAGAAGGAATCGGCATTTACTTTAAAATTTCACAAGATGTATCACTTTGGACTGCTGGGGGCGTAATTGGAACAACTTGGAGCCAATTAAAAATTATTATTCCAGTCATTTCAATTAGTATCTTTATCGCTATCTTACTAGCAAAAAAATTGACAGTTCTTAGTTTCAGTGAAGAAGTGGCTATTGGACTAGGTCAAAAAATTATTGTTATTAAAACTATTTTATTTATCATTATTATCTTACTTGCAGGTGCATCTGTAGCGCTTGTTGGAAATATGGCATTTATCGGCTTAATGGTACCTCACATGGTACGCCCAATTGTCGGTCCAGATTACCGATTTGTTATACCGATGTCAGCAATTGCTGGAGCTTCCTTTATGCTACTTGCAGATACAATCGGACGTACTATTAACGCTCCATACGAAACACCAGTTGCGGCAATTGTTGCGATTGTAGGGTTACCATTCTTCCTATTCATTGTACGTAAAGGAGGAAAAACATTCTCATGATGCAATCTATTTTAAGAAAACAGCGTCTCATTATACTCGCTTTACTTATAGTAATCATCACAACCATTGTAGTTGGAATGGGACTTGGTTCAGCGTCTTTATCTTATGATCGACTACTCCCAACATTAATGGGGCAAGGGACTTTTAAAGAGGAGTTCGTTTTATACTCTTTAAGACTACCTAGAATTGTCATTACATTATTAGCTGGTATGGCTCTCGCTTTATCAGGGGCTATTCTGCAAGGAATTACCCGAAATGATTTAGCTGAACCTGGTATTCTTGGTATTAACTCTGGGGCTGGTGTTGCTGTTGCTATTTTCTTTTTATACTTTCCAATAGACGTAGGTTCATTTCTTTACTTACTACCTGTCGTTGGATTTATTGGGGCATTTCTGACAGCTGTTCTAATTTACGTGTTTTCATATAGTAAATCAACTGGACTTCAACCAATACGATTAACATTAACTGGTATCGGTTTTGCATTTGCACTATCTGGAGCGATGATTGTCCTTATTTCATCCGCTGATCGTATGAAAGTGGACTTTATCTCAAAATGGATTGCCGGAAATATTTGGGGAGATGACTGGATTTTCGTTTTAGCAATGCTCCCATGGTTAATCGTATTCATTCCGTTTGTTTTCTATAAAGCAAATCGATTAAATATTTTAGCATTAAACGAACCAGTCGCAATTGGCGTTGGAATTGAAATTGAAAAAGAACGCAGGTACTTATTAGTTGCAGCCGTTGCACTTGCAGCCGCAGCTGTTTCCGTAACAGGAGGAATTACCTTTATCGGATTAATGGCTCCTCATATCGCGAAATCTTTAGTAGGTCCAAGACATCAAATCTTCATGCCTATCGCCCTTTTAATCGGCGGATGGCTATTATTATTAGCAGATACAATCGGACGAAATATCGTTGATCCTAATGGCATTCCAGCAGGTATTGTCGTTGCTTTAATTGGGGCTCCTTACTTTATGTATTTGTTGCTTAAAAAAGCTTAAAAAACACCCTCAAGATTTCTTGAGGGTGTTTTTGTTTCATTCTACTGCTGCCCATACCCTTCAAACTTCTTCGCCAAATTCTCCATCTCATCTTCTGGCAATAGCTTTGGTTCCCCAATGCTTTTCGTTTGATAATAAATTTGAGCACAAAACTCAATCTCTTCTGCAACAGTAAACGCCATTTTTATATTATTTGCACCAGCAATTAAACCGTGATTTGCAAGTAAAACAGCACGGCGATCAATCATGCCTTCAAAAGCAGCCTCCGCTAATTGCTTCGTACCAAATGTTTCATACGGTGCACAGCGCACATTCGGTCCTGCGAAAGCAATTAAATACGATACAGCAGGAAGCTCCCATCCTAATGATGCAATCGTCTTCGCGTAAGGAGAGTGTGTATGCACAAGCGCATTTATATCTTCACGCTTCCTATAGTAAATAAGGTGCATATCTAATTCACTTGATGGTTTTCTCTCTCCTTCTACTACTTCACCATCTAGGTTTAATATAACTACATCTTCAGGCTTTGTTTCATAATACTCTAAACCACTTGGGCTAATCGCAACAAGACCTTGTTCACGATTAAAGATACTAATATTACCGCCCGTTCCCTTTGTTAAACCACTAGAAATCATTTTCTTTCCATACGCTACAATTTCTTCTCTTTCTTTTTGTAATAACATATACATCCCCCTAAGTATGAAGCTTATGATGACTGACTTTTACATTTATCTACTTATTGAAATAGCTTTTTTAAATTCTCCGTAAACGGTGCCTTTACAATCCCTTTTTCTGTAATAATCGCTGTTACATTTTCATGTGGAGTAACATCAAATGCTGGATTATATACTTTACTTTCTTTCGGAGCAGAATATTGTCCGAAGCGATTAATCACTTCAGAAGCATCTCTTTCCTCGATGGGAATTTCTTTTCCTGTCGGTGTTTTTAAGTCGATTGTCGGCGTTGGCGCTGCTACATAAAACGGAATGTTGTAGTATTTCGCTAAAATAGATACGCCTAATGTTCCAATTTTATTTGCTATATCACCGTTCGCTGCTACACGGTCACATCCAACAATTACCGCATCAATCTTCCCTTGTGACATGACCATAGCTGCCATATTATCTGTAATAACAGTAACGTCAATGCCTGCTCGCTGCAGTTCTAATGCTGTTAACGTTGAACCTTGTAATCTAGGGCGTGTTTCATCAGAATAGATTTTTAAGTCCCATCCTTTTTCTTTCGCTAAGTACATGGGAGCTGTCGCGGTACCATACTTAGTTGTCGCTAACGCACCAGCATTACAATGTGTTAATACTCCCATTCCATCATGGAATAATGTTAATGCATGTTCTCCAATTTGACGGTTAATTTCTTCATCTTCTCTATGAATCTCTTTTGCCTCTTCTAGTAATCTATTTTTCAGCTGTGAGATTGATAAATGAATATTATCTGTCGCTACACTTTCCATTCTTTCAAGTGCCCAAAATAAATTTACGGCAGTCGGTCTTGATGTCGCCAAGTATGTACATACCTTTCTTACTTCATCCATAAATCCTTCTTCCGTACTTTCAGCAAATTCCTTTATCCCTAAATACACTCCATAAGCAGCTGAAACACCAATCGCGGGTGCACCTCGTACTTTCATTACTTGAATCGCATCCCACACACTTTCAGCTGTTTTAAAAGATTCATAGACAATTTCATTTGGTAATAACGTTTGATCTAACAAAACTAAAGCATCATCTTTCCACTGAATTGGTATTAATTGCTCTTCCATCATATTCTCCCCTTACTTCGCGTAGTGCATTGACTGTTCTTTTAACGTTTCTACAAAACTTGTGCCCGTTCTATATTGATTCGCTCGTAAAATAAAACCCTTCGCTACTTGAAGACAAATTCGCTCCGCTCTAGCACGTGCTTCCTCATTCCCAATACAAGTAATATCTTTTACTTTCGCTAATCCAACAATACGGCGAATTAATTCCAGACCTGTCACTGCAGCTGTATCCTCTAATACAGATTGCAAATAGACTTCGCTAAAGCCTTCTTCCCTCGCCATAATCTCGGTCACATGAATATCCCAAGCACCTAAAAACTTCTGCTTAAATAAATCAATTACCTCTACCATCGTAGTTTGTAACCAATCCATATACGTATCTTTCTCAGCTCCAGGTGACATCGTTGCATCTGCATTCACCCAAGCAAACATTAAATTCGCCATTACATTCCCAACGTCATATCCCATAGGTCCATAAAAAGCAAACTCAGGATCAATAACCTTTGTAGAATCATCTCTTACAAAAACAGAACCAGTATGTAAATCACCATGAAGTAATGCCTGTGCATTCGTCATAAAAGAAAATTTACGTTTCGCTACTTCCATACGAAGCTCTTTATCACTATAAATATGTTCCCTAATCCATCCCTCATTTAACTGAAATAACTCATTACGCTTATTATGATTTGTAAATGGTTCTGAATATACGAGGTCCTCTGTAATCTCACATAATTCAGGATTTATATAATTCTTCACAAGTTCCTTCTTCTCTTTATGATTCATTACAACATCCGATGTTAATAAAAGTGTATTTGCCATAAAAGTAGTTAAGTCGTCAGCAAGCCTCGGAAATATTTGATGATTTATAAGTGCTGTACGTAATATTGTGTGATCCGATAAATCTTCCATTACGCAACAATTCATCACACTATCAAATAAATACACCTTAGGAACAAGTCCAGGTGCTAACTCATCCTCTAACTGCAAAACATCTGATTCTATACGAATACGATTCGTCGACAACTTAAACTCATCTGAAATGCGAGCTGTATCCCCAGCTTGCTTTACGATGACAGACATGTTCTCTTTTTCATCCCAAACGCGGAACACATAATTTAAATTGCCATCACCTATTTCTTTACACTGTAACCCCTTTGCATGTTCAAACTTAGATAATTTCTCTTTCACATATGCAATCACATCGTTAGCTTCCATTAAAAAATACTTCATGAACTTAGACATGGTTTCCCCTCCACACTAATTGTAAGCGTTTTCTAAAAGCTATAAAAAATAATAGGATTAAATCTTTCATCCTAAAATATATGATCTTCTTTTTGAAATGTATATCTAGGTTTTATTATATCTTGTTAGCACTTTGAGTCAATGTTTCTAACTATTATCGTAATATACTTCCTAATTATATATTTGAGATGACAAAAATTGTTCAAAAAATTTCCGATTCATTTTATTTTATTTATCACAAAATTCTTTGTAAAATAGAAGTAAGCAGTTCCTTTTCAAAACCACAACTTCTAAGAAATATCTCCTTCCTAAGAAATTAAACTTACACACTATCTCTAACATACACACTAAACTTTCAACTACTCATCTAAAATTTATAGACTTAAAATTACCTTTCCATTCCCTGTTAGTCTTAATTGAGAATAAATATTAATTAAATTGGTATAAAGTTGGTTTATTCTCTTGACAAAATAACCACTTCTATATGATAATTAATATCGAATTAGAATTATTATAGTTAATTAAAAAATATATTTTATGAGCACACTATTTTTTGATGCTCAAAACCAACATTTAGGAGGAATTTTAACATGTTATTAATCGGCACAGAAGTAAAACCGTTTAAAGCTAATGCTTACCATAATGGGGAATTTATCCAAGTTACTGACGAAAGTTTAAAAGGAAAATGGAGTGTAGTTTGTTTCTACCCTGCTGACTTCACATTCGTTTGCCCAACTGAACTTGAAGACTTACAAAACCAATACGCAACTCTAAAAGACTTAGGCGTTGAAGTATACTCTGTATCTACAGACACTCACTTCACTCACAAAGCATGGCATGATAGCTCAGAAACTATCGGCAAAATCGAGTACATCATGATTGGTGACCCAACTCGCACAATCACTACAAACTTCAACGTTTTAATGGAAGAAGAAGGTCTTGCTGCTCGTGGTACATTCATCATCGATCCAGACGGCGTTATCCAATCTATGGAAATCAATGCTGACGGTATCGGCCGTGACGCAAGCATTCTTGTTAACAAAATTAAAGCTGCTCAATACGTACGTAACAACCCAGGTGAAGTTTGCCCAGCTAAATGGCAAGAGGGTTCTGCGACACTTAAACCAAGCCTTGACCTTGTAGGCAAAATCTAAGGAGTTCGATCAAAATGATACTAGATGCAGATATAAAAACACAACTATCCCAATACCTTCAATTAATGGAGAACGATATTTTACTTAAAGTAAGCGCAGGAGACGATAACGTATCTAAAGATATGTTAGCTCTAGTAGACGAATTAGCTACTATGTCATCTAAGATTACAGTAGAAAAAGTTGAATTAGAGAGAACACCAAGCTTTAGCGTAAACCGCCCTGGTGAAAACACTGGTGTCGTATTCGCTGGTATTCCATTAGGACACGAATTTACATCATTAGTGTTAGCTTTACTACAAGTAAGTGGACGCGCTCCAAAAGTTGAACAAAAATTAATCGATCAAATTAAAAACATTCAAGGCGAATATCATTTTGAATCTTATATCAGCCTAAGTTGTCATAACTGTCCTGATGTTGTACAAGCTCTTAACGTAATGAGCGTTCTTAACCCTGGTATTACACATACTATGATTGATGGCGCTGCATTCAAAGAGGAAGTAGAAAGCAAAGACATTATGGCAGTACCAACTGTTTACCTAAACGGCGAATCTTTCGGAAGCGGTCGTATGACACTTGAAGAAATTTTAGCTAAAATGGGTAACGGTCCAGATGCATCAGAGCTTTCTGATAAAGATCCATACGATGTTCTTGTTGTTGGTGGCGGCCCTGCTGGTGCAAGTGCAGCAATTTACGCAGCACGTAAAGGCATCCGCACTGGTATCGTTGCTGAGCGCTTCGGTGGTCAAGTAATGGATACTATGGGCATTGAGAACTTCATCAGCGTGAAAAAGACTGAAGGTCCTAAGCTAGTAGCAAGCCTTGAAGAGCACGTAAAAGAATACGACATCGATGTAATGAATCTACAACGTGCGAAACGTTTAGAGAAAAAAGAACTTATTGAAGTGGAACTTGAAAACGGCGCTATTCTGAAAAGTAAGAGCGTAATCGTTTCTACAGGTGCTCGCTGGCGTAATGTTGGCGTACCAGGTGAAGCTGAGTTCAAAAATAAAGGTGTAGCATATTGCCCACACTGTGACGGTCCATTATTCACTGGAAAAGACGTAGCAGTTATCGGCGGAGGTAACTCTGGTATTGAAGCAGCTATCGACTTAGCAGGTATCGTTAAGCACGTAACTGTTCTTGAATTCATGCCAGAATTAAAAGCTGATGCTGTATTACAAGAGCGTCTTAACAGCTTACCAAACGTAACTGTTCTGAAAAACGTTCAAACGAAAGAAATCACTGGTACTGATAAAGTAAACGGTATTTCTTACATCGATCGTGAAACTGAAGAAGTTCATCACGTTGAATTACAAGGTGTATTCGTACAAATCGGTCTTGTGCCAAACACAGACTGGTTAGGCGAAACAGTTGAACGCGTTCGCGGTGAAATCGTAACAGACAAGCACGGCGCTACAAACGTACCAGGAGTGTTTGCTGCAGGTGACTGTACAAATAATCCGTACAAACAAATCATCATCTCTATGGGTTCAGGTGCAAACGCAGCTTTAGGTGCATTTGATTACTTAATCCGTAACTAATAAAAAAAACAGGTGCCTTGGCACCTGTTTTTTTATTACCCTAATGTATAAACTAAAAACCTCTCATTCCCATTCTTCTCATAAGCACCTGGCAATCTAACTTCTTTCTTCAGCTCAAACGCAGTCTGATTTTCTAAGAAGAAAATATAGTCCTCAGAAGGATAATATAAAATAATATCCACTTCTCTCCCCGTGTTTTCTACTGAAAGCAAAATGTTATTTACTACATTCATAAACACTTGCACAGAAAACGGATTAAAGAAATAAAACCTATTATCATGTGGATCAATCTCATATTCCTGCGCTAAACAACATTGGAATTGAATTTTCCCCTTACTGTTTCGTGCCTTTCGTGCATAACGATCTCGATTATCCATCGCTTCTTTATAAAACTCTTCATTCATTTCAATTCCAACTGCTGAAGCACCACATTTATGATGCATATAAAAGTTTAATCGCCCTTTTCCGCACCCAAAGTCTACAATTCGGTCGCTACTTCGTATTTCATATTGATTCAATAACTCATCTAACCCGCTATACGGTGTCGGTTCATAGCGATGATAATGCATAGACTTGTTAAACCCTTTTTGCTCACCGACTGTTTTTATATGTAAAACTGCATCGTAATATTGTTCGTTCATTCGTTTTCTCCTATTAAAAAATGGTACTTATTATTATACACCATGTACTGGAGGCTCATTTTTCATCAAATTAATAGGTACGTGAAATTATATCAACGATTTTCTCAATATATCTATCATAACTTTAAATATATCAACGATTTTCTCAATATATCTATCATAACTTCAAATATATCAACGGTTTTTCAAATATATCGATTTGCCGACAATTCACGACAAAAAAACAGGAGCTCTCTAGCCCCTGTCTTCTAACACTTTCAATACAGTTTGTTTCAATATTTCTACCCCATCCATAATACAACTATGATCAAACCTCATATACGGATGGTGTAATCCAGGTTGTAGGTCTGCTCCTAGTCCAAGCATGACAGCTTTTAAATGTGGTCTTTTCACTGTATAGTAATGGAAATCATCGCTTCCTGTCGTATAGAGAGGCCCTGTGCATCTCTCTTCCCCATACACTTCGAGAATACCTTTACGCATAAAGCGCTCTGCTTCTTCGGAAACCTCTGCTCCTGGTGCAAGATCCATCCATTCGTATGAAGTTTTCGACCCCATCGATGCAGCTGATTCTATTACATGCTCAATCTTTTTCTTTAATTCTTCTAATAGTATATTACTCTCAGCTCTTACATCTAAACTGAAATGACCATTTCCCGGAATGATATTTAAATTATCACCACCTGCTTGGCATCTCGTCATTTTTACTGAATAGGAACTTTGCGGTGGCAGCCAAATATTTTTCAAACCGATATTAATCATGGAAATGACATCAATTGCATTCACACCTTGGTGTGGTCTTGCCCCGTGTGCATCCTCCCCATGAATCATACCCTCTAAAAATCCTGCTGCTCCATGGCGAATAGATGGGGCTGCTTGTTTCAAAGATAGTTCTTCAATTGGTCTTAGATGGACGCCAAATAAGAAATCAGCATCATCTACAGCACCTTTCTCCACCATCTTCAAAGCACCATTCCCCTTCTCTTCTGCCGGCTGAAAAATAAATCTAACCGTACCACTTTTCCATCTCATATTTTTCAATTGTAAAATAAGTCCCATTACAATGGTCATATGAGCATCATGGCCACATGAATGGTTCGCTTTAAATTCTCCATTTACTTCTTGCCAAAGTGCATCCATATCAGCACGAATCGCAATAACTGGATTCCCGCCTCCAATCTCAGCAATTACACCTGGACAATCATCAAATGTTCTATATGAAATTCCTTCTTCTTTTAAAAAGTCAGTAATATACGCTGTCGTTTCATATTCTTTCCAACTTACTTCAGGGTTTTCGTGTAAATGCTGAAAAATCTCCGTTAAGCGCTCTTGTAGTTCTAATGTTTTCAACGTTCCAGTCTCCTTCCCACATTACAAACGATTCGGGTTAATTATACTTATGAAAAACAGATGTTTTTATGAACATATTGAATTTTAAGAAAAAAGTCAATTATTTATTTTTAAATACTTAAAAAGCTTACTCTGCACTTATATTACAAACTAAACAAACAACTAGAACATTCCTTATTTTCTGTTTTTTATGTTGACGCTTACATAAACTTTTAGTTATCATAACCTAATAAACGTCTATTTTACGACAATTCTAAAAATACAAACAAACATACGTAACAAGGAGGAACTTTATGAAAAAAGAAATACCTTTTGGAATAGCGATTATCCCTATTATCATTACCGTTGCAGTTATGATGGTTACAATTGTTGTATTAAAACAAACTCCTCACGTTCCACTTATTATTGGTACAACCGTTGCTTCTATTGTCGCTTGGCGTTATGGTTACAAATGGAATGATCTTGAAGAAGCAATGTATAAAGGGATTCGTCTTGCATTACCTGCTATCGTCATTATTATTCTTGTTGGCTTAACAATTGGTGCTTGGATTGGCGGTGGAATCGTCGCAACGATGATTTATTACGGTTTAAAACTTTTAACTCCATCACTATTTTTAGTTTCCATTACCGTCATTTGTTCTATCGTTGCATTAGCAATTGGTAGCTCTTGGTCTACAATGGGAACAATTGGTGTTGCTGGAATGGGAATTGGCCTAAGTATGGGAATCCCAGCTCCAATGGTTGCTGGTGCCATTATTTCAGGCTCTTATTTTGGCGATAAAATGTCACCGCTTTCAGATACCACTAACTTAGCCGCAGGATTAACAAATACAGATTTATTCGCACACATTCGTCACATGTTATTTACTACAGTTCCAGGTTTAATTATTACTCTTATCGTCTACGCGGTCTTAGGAAGAAGCTTCGGCGCTAACAATATTGATGCGAAGAGTATCGATCAAACGTTACAAGTATTGCAACAAAACTTTGTTATCTCACCTTTCCTACTAATTATACCCGTAGTCGTTATGGTATTGGTCGCTAAAAAGGTCCCTGCTATACCAGCGATTCTCGTCGGTATTATTTTAGGATTTTTATCACAAGTCTTTATTCAAGGTGGTTCTGTCTCAGCATCTGTCGGTGCACTCCAAGCTGGATTTGTTATAGACACTGGAAACAAGCTAGTAGACGAACTATTTAACCGCGGTGGCTTAGATTCGATGATGAATACAGTCTCGATGACAATTGTCGCTATGACTTTCGGAGGAGTATTAGAACATACAGGTATTCTTCGCTCAATTGTAAATCAAATTTTAAAGTTAGCGAAATCAGCAAAAGGGCTTATCGCTTCTACTATCGCATCTTGTTTTGCAACAAACCTTACTTGCTCTGAACAATATATTTCAATTGTTGTCCCTTCAAGAATGTACGCAAATGCATACACAGAAAAAGGACTACATTCAAAAAACTTATCCAGAGCATTAGAAGATGGCGGAACATTAACTTCTGTCTTCGTTCCTTGGAATACGTGCGGTGTATTTATTCTCGCTACACTTGGCGTAGGTGCATTTGAATATGCCCCTTATGCTATTTTGAATTTCATCGTACCTATTATCTCAATCATTTATGGTATAACAGGCTTCACAATTGTAAAACTATCAGACATTGAAAAAGCAGAACTACTAAAGAAACAAAAAGCTCAACTAGAAGCTTAAAAATAGCGGTAAATTCAGTTCATATAGTGCGCGAGGTCGCCCTTGTAGATAGGGCATTTCCTCGCCGCAAATATGAGCATACCCGTAATCAACTAATTTCTTTAACAACCTTTCTGTCGATCTTCGAGTCACTTGTAAGTACTCAGAAAGATCAGCTGCTGTAAACTTCAATGACGGGTGCGATTGACTAAATTGAATGATTTTTGACAAGTTGGCCGGACTAAGCTTTGTTTCCTTCGCTATTTTCATTAGTTCCGGATTATCATTTTTCAAACTTTGTACTCTCTGTTCTTTCGGGAACGGACCAAACAAATCTTTATCACTTGTTAGTATATAAAAACAACGATCTATTGGATTGTTCTTTGCAAAACTTTGAGCGATTTTTGCATTTTGCTCCGCTTCTTTCACGGTTTTCCCATAACCAAATCCAATAGCTATCGTTCCTTCTACGCTCGCAAACAAGTTATCTATCGCATTTGTTTTAATAATTGATTCGATATCACCACGAGTTGTATACAAAATGCATGTCATTTCATCCACTTGTTTAAATGAACCACGTAGTTCTTTTGAAATGACATCTAGTTTTTCAAGCAAACTCGTTCGTAATTCTAAGGAAGAAATAATACAAGCACCAACAGTAGCTGAATAGCTTTTTGCTAACTCAGCTTTTATTTTTGCATCTTTTAGCCCATGTATAATGGATTGTGTTGGATCAATCATACGCTCTGAAGGAACACCTATTTTTTGAAGCTCGTCGTAAACAGCGTGAATACTAGTTAAAGCTAAATGAGCCTCTCCAGATTGATATTTAGCTACATGAAAATCGATAACTCTATTTATCTCATCTTTACTCCACAGCATATTTTCATAATCCAACACTTGCGGGCTTTCTTTTATACCGATATCATGGAACACATTTGTAATAAACGAGCGGTCTACTAAATCGATGGAAATGTTATGTGGTTGAATACTTTGATGATACATGATAGAAAGAATTGAAGATGCGACAGTTGTCTCGTCTTGCTGTAAGTATGTACTTGGAATTCGTAATTGTTCTCTTATTTCTTTTGCCATATAATAAGGTAAAGCACCTGAGAAAAAGATGACATCACAAGGCTTTAAACACTTTAATAGTTCAGAAGATTCCGCCGGATGAAGGTAAATATATGGATCAATTTCTATTCCTTCTAATTTTTGAGCAATAGGAAAAAGGTTCTCCATAAACTCCTTTGAACCGACAACTGCAATTTTTATCATCATTTTCTCTAACTCCTTATCATTAATTAACGACTATTTAACGTCAACTATATCAAATGTATAAAACTATTGTAAACAGGAAGGGGTTTCTATTCAATGAAAATTACAGCTATTCATCTTTACGCAATTCGTTTACCGCTTCGCAATCCGTTTGTTATTAGTTATGGCTCTTATTCTGATATGCCCTCTATTATCGTCAAAATGGAAACAGATGAAGGTATTATCGGTTACGGTGAAGGCGTTGCTGATGATCACGTCACAGGTGAATCATGGGAAAGTACTTTCTATACTTTAAAACATACGCTAACCCCTGCTCTAATCGGGCAAAATCCAATGAATATCGAAAAAATACACGACATGATGGACAATACAATTTACGGTGTTCCAACAGCGAAAGCCGCAATTGATATTGCTTGTTTTGATATAATGGGCAAAAAACTAAATCAACCTGTATATCAATTAATTGGCGGGCGCTACCATGAAGAATTCCCTGTCACTCATGTTTTAAGTATTGCCGATCCAGAAAACATGGCTGAAGAAGCTGCTTCTATGATTCAAAAAGGTTACCAATCTTTCAAAATGAAAGTTGGTACAAATGTAAAAGAAGATGTGAAACGTATTGAAGCTGTACGAGAACGTGTAGGAAATGACATCGCTATTCGCGTTGATGTAAACCAAGGCTGGAAAAATAGCGCAAACACATTAACAGCACTACGTTCATTAGGACATTTAAACATTGACTGGATTGAACAACCTGTTATCGCGGACGATATTGATGCCATGGCTCATATTCGTTCTAAAACAGACCTCCCGCTTATGATTGATGAAGGATTAAAAAGTTCTCGTGAAATGCGCCAAATTATTAAATTAGAAGCTGCTGATAAAGTAAATATAAAACTAATGAAATGCGGCGGCATATATCCAGCTGTAAAGCTCGCTCATCAAGCAGAAATGGCAGGCATTGAATGCCAAGTGGGATCAATGGTCGAATCATCTGTTGCCTCTTCCGCAGGATTCCATGTCGCTTTCTCAAAAAAAATCATTACGAGCGTAGAGCTAACAGGGCCATTAAAATTCACAAAAGACATCGGAAACTTACATTACGACGTACCATTCATTCGCTTAAACGAAAAGCCCGGACTCGGCATTGAAATAAACGAAGATACATTACAAGAACTAACCGTCTTTCAAGACGTTGTACGCTAAAGGAGGACTATCATATGACGGTTCTATACGAAGGAACATTAAAACAAAATAACGAATCATTTCACGTTACATTACTATCACTAGAGCACATCGAACAAATTTTATCACTACAAAACATTGTAGTTGAAGCACTAGAAGATAAAAGTCGTTTACAACCACTCTCACAAGAAGAATTTCAATACATTCTAGAAGGAAACGGCATGATGATCGGTGCTTTTATCGAAAACGAACTCATCGCATTTCGCGCTCTACTCGTCCCTCCTATCGACGATGAACATTTAGGGCTTGATATTGGTCTATCAGAAAGTGAACTGCACCGCGTCATCTATCAAGAAATCTCAAACGTTCATCCGAACTGCCGAGGAAATGGTATGCAAAAAATATTAGCAAACGTCATCATGGACGAATTGCAAAAAGAAGATAGCAAATATGATTATGTATGCTGCACCGTTGCTCCTTTTAACATCCCGAGTTTGAAGGATAAGTTTGCGCAAGGGATGGCGATTGCTGCGCTAAAGGAGAAGTATGGTGGTAGTCTGCGGTATGTTTTTGTGAAGAAATTGCGCGGAGATAAAGAAAGCGATTGGACGGATATTCAAAGTATTCTAATGAGTGATGCTAGTCGACAGCAGGCTTTGCTTTCGGAGGGGTATCGTGGGTATGAGATGGAGAAAACAGCAGATACTTTCATTGTGAAGTTTGGGCGATAATCTATATACTCGAAAAGAGGAGATGTCTGCTGTGACCTCTTCTCTTTTCGATTTGTTGAACAATCCTGTGGTAAATGAAATTATATCAACGATTTTTCGAATATATCTATCATAACTTACAATATATCAACGATTTTTAAAATATATCTATCAAAACTCACAATATATCAACGATTCGACAAGAAATATCGATTTACAGACAAAAATCGATATCCCTTCCTAAACCGTCATCTTCCAACTAGATAACGCTAACCAATTCTCCATTTCTTTATAATCAGGCATTATCTTCCCGACAAGACGCCAAAAAGATCGATCATGATTTAAATGAACCATATGACACATTTCATGAACAACTACATAGTCAATTACTCGCTGTGGTGCCATTGCTAGCTTCCAATTGAATGTTAGTTGTAAATTAGAATCGCAAGTACCCCAAGTACGACTACTATCTGTAATACGAATAGAACGTGGTTTTGTTTTGAAATTACTTTGATGCGCTTTAATACTCTTCTCTACTAAAGATTTACACTGCTTATAGTAAAATCGTTTTAAAGCTTGTTGTATTTTCTCATCCTTAAGCTCTTTCACATAAATATGTAACTTATCCCCTTCAAAAATCGCATTGTCTTGCTCAATGCTTGCATCTTGGGAAATCTGTATCGGATACGTATTCCCTAAATACAAAAAGCCCTCTCCTTGATCATAATCCTTTTCCTGTGGTCCATGCGCTCGCTCCGCCATTTCCTTACGTGTTGTCTGAATCCAATCCCACTTCTCCTCTAGCAACTGGACTAAGTATTCAACAGGTGTTCCTTTCGGAGCCTGTACTTCCACATTTCCATACGAATCCACAAAAAGACGCACGGACTTTTTCTTCTTATAAGTTATATGAAAATTAATTGTCTCACCTAAATATGTATGTACCATTTCATCACCTAGCATAGTATTTTTACAAATAAAAAAGAGTAGGATACGAACGTCCTACTCTACCTATTATATCATTTACTGCTTTAACGAACTCATTATCCTCTATACTTTACACCTAATCCCTTAATGAAATTCCTTGCGTATCTATCGCCACACTCTTTGTAATTTTTATGGCCTTTCTTTCTTAATAGAGCGCCTAACTCTCCTTTTGTTACCGTAACGCCTACGCTATCTAATATATCAAGTACATCCTCACTCGTTAAAGATAGTGCGATTTTCATTTTCTTTAGAAGAAGGTTATTGGCACTCTCCTTGCTCTGTACAGGTGCAGGCTGCCCTGGTTTCGGATCTTGCTTTCCTCTTTTTAAAGTAATAAATCCATTTAAAAATGCCTCTAACATCATCATATCGCATGTTTTTACGTACTCATCTTCAGCTACCTCATCATTTTCAGCTTCATGCTGAGGAGCTCTCTTTATTTTTGTAAGCATATCAACTACGTCTTCTTTCGTTACTTCCATCCCGCCTAGTTTAAAGATTTCTACCATATCTATATCTTTTATATCTAAAGCGTATCGTACTCTTTTTAATATATCGTTGTTGCTCATTGCCATTGGGTTTCCTCCTGAAATGTTGATTATAGTAATGCTTTTAGCATGTGTAAATTAATGTCGTTAAGTTACTACTTTAACATTTTAGGGGGAGGTTTTGTAGTCTTAACCAAATTTATGATTATAGAGGCTATACTACAATCCAAGCAATAATTTGATTCTATAGAAGGGTTACAGTAACTTTTCGGTTCATTTTTTCTTAGTTCATTAGATCTACATTCTATTTTATATTTGTTAACTATAAAAGCAGTGCATTGATTCCTCAAATACACTGCTCGTCTCTTACATTGTTATATTTCTTCTATACAAACTAGAGTTTATGGGTTTCGATGAATTTTATCCATATAGGAGACTATTGCATATCATAAATTAGCCACTTTCCGTCAACTTTCTTCAAATCAATAGTAATATTGTCAGGATTAGGGCCGTATAAAGGTTTTGGAGAGATATCTATCGTAACTTTTAATTTTGCTCTATCTCCAACTTTTCTTTCTTCTATATTTAATATATCTATTGACGCATTTTTTGGAATTCCAATACGTTTTCCAGCTTCTACATCCCAAGGGAGACTCGGATGTATATACTCACCTGCTTTGTTTAAATCTCTTGATTCAAGAGCTTTAAAAAAGCCTTTTACTGTTTCTTGTGGACTATTATTTTGAATTAGAACGTTAACTAATATAACTATAAACACAATCCCAATTATCCACACGTACCAAGGAGATTTTTTTGCAATTCTTATTAATTTTATGTTTTTATCATTTCTATTTTGGGGCGTAATATCGTTATGGAATCCTCCATTATCAAATAGTTCTTCTGATTCATCCAAATTTATTCTCTCTGTACCACAACTAGTACAGTACTTATTTGTTTTCAATAATTTCTTATTACATGCTGTACAATTCATTATTTTATTTCTCCCTGCCCTATTATTAAAATCAAATCCCCAAAGTTTCACATATTAATTTTCTATTATTTTCAATTTTTTTGATGTAGTAGCATTAAAATTACCTGATGAATCCAATTCTGTATGATAAATGTACGTTTTGACTCTAAAATTTTTATGTGGAAACTTTTTATTTACAGCACTTACCACTAAATTGTTAATTTCATTTCCGATTTTCACAGCTTCTTCTACCGTAGACTTATTATCAACTCGAACTTTTATCGGAAAATCAGCTGTATAATACATATTTGGATTATCATACAGCGTTGCTTGAAATAAAAATGGGGCTAATCCGGTTTGTTCAATAAGTAAATCCTTCGTATCATAAACTTTTATATTTGCAATATTCTTTCCTACTTCCGATCCTGCCTCTGCATCAAAGGGTTCTAATTTCTCGTTAGCAACACTTGTTTCATTTCCTACCGCCTTACCCTTATAATTCATTTCAATAAATTTCACATTACCATCCCGGTCACAATCCAACCAAACAGTACCTTCTTTATTTTTGAAAGCCCCATCCACACTTACAGATATGCTACCGCCCCCAGTTCCTGAAAACTTCTCAATCTGCACACTTTCCGCATCATTTCCTCGAACATCATATTTTGCATACCCTTCCGCCTCAGTGCCTTCTGATTCAATTTTAGTACCTAACATAATATCAAGACCTAATAATTTGAAGGCATCCTTATACTTCAAATCTTTTGGCTCTAATAATTCAATCTTAATATGATTAATAATTTTCCCATCACTTTCAAATGTATATTTAGCATAATTATCTACATATAACCATCTAGTTTCCTCTTTTGTTCTTGGGGATGAAAGCGCTCTCTCTAAATCTTCAAGTCGATAAGTTTTTTTTAGGTACATTGCTATTCCACTTAAATTTGAAGTCGAAATATCATTGCTCTCATTCGTCATAATTTTCTTCTCATCTTGCTTAACATTTTGGCTTACTTCTTTTGTTGGTACTGATTCTGTTGATTTTTGACAACCCGATGTAATTAATCCTGCTGTAAGTAAAGCTATTAATACTTTCTTCATAATTTCCCTCCAATTAAAATAAAAAAATTCTGGTAGCTCCTATAAGAAAAAATCTTCAAATCAGAAGAAAATTCCACAGTACTCTAAAATTATTATCGAATATTTAAAAATAACTATTATTCAAAAGATCTTCATACCAATACTAAATAATTAACTTTATAAATTATGTCGAAAGAAGTCGAAAAACAATATTTTTATAATCGGAAATTTAGATTTAATTTTTCCGCTGTTAAATTAATTAATTTGAACATAAAATAGGACCTCCTTACATG
>NZ_QOSA01000029.1:0-38845 GCF_008368795.1 Bacillus sp. BF2-3 | reverse complement strand
AGGTTTCTTTTCAAGCTAATACTTGTACATATAGCGATATTATTTTATCATTTTATATAGAGTAAGATTTTGTAAGGGAAAGGAACTGTGTATGAATAAGCAAAGAATTTATAGTATAGTAGCAATTCTGCTATTTGTTGTAGGTGGCGTGTTAATTGGAAAGCCATTTTATGATGGATATCAGGCTGAAAAGAAACAGACTGAAAATGTGCAGGCTGTTCAAAAGATGGATTATGAAAAGCATGAGACGGAATTTGTAGATGCTTCCAAAATTAATCAACCAGACTTGGCGGAAGTAGCGAATGCATCATTAGATAAGAAACAAGTAATTGGTCGTATTTCGATTCCAAGTGTTTCAGTAGAACTGCCTGTTTTAAAAGCTTCTACTGAAAAAAACTTATTATCAGGTGCAGCGACAGTAAAAGAGAATCAAGTTATGGGAAAAGGAAATTACGCATTAGCAGGACATAACATGTCTAAAAAAGGTGTTTTATTTAGTGATATAGCTTCTTTGAAAAAAGGCGATAAAATTTATTTGTATGACAATGAAAATGAATATGAGTATGCGGTTACTGGTGTATCTGAAGTGACTCCTGATAAGTGGGAAGTTGTAGAGGATCATGGGAAAGATGAGATAACGCTTATTACATGTGTATCTGTAAAGGATAATTCTAAGCGTTATGTTGTTGCTGGTGATTTAGTAAGAACGAAGGCGAAGAAGTAAAAAAGAAGGTGAACTCTTTAAAGAGTTCACCTTCTTTTTTACTAATGTTGAGAAATAATAGAATATTTCGGTTTTGTATTTAAATATTATTCTATTTATGTATAATAAAGTTAGGATTCTATATTTTGGGAGGAACAAGAGTGAGACAACAGGTGAAGAAACTTCTTTTAACAACGAGTATAGCGTTATTGGTAGCTCCGATTTCAGCTTATGCACATCCAGGGCGTACAGATGCTAATGGCGGACATACGTGTCGTACAAATTGTGAGAAATGGGGATTACAGTACGGGGAATATCATTATCACAATAAACCAGCTTCTAGTAGTGGCGCAACGAGCCCAGCTCCTAGCCAGAATAATAATAGTGCTGTAGAAGCTGAGAGACAAGCAGAAGCACAGCGCAATACCGAGGCGGAAAAACAACGTGCTGCAGAAGTGCAACGCAACGCTGAGGCGGAAAAACAACGTAATGCAGAAGCACAGCGTAAAGCTGAAGAGGCACGTAAGCAAGAGGAAGCGCAGCGCCAAGCTGATATGGAAAAAGGTCAACTTGAAGGTCAAAAGAATGGAGAAACTGATTTTAAAGCAGGAAAAAATGATGCAGAAGTGCATGTAGCTGGAAAATCTGATGCATATAAACAAGCGTTTAAAGCGACTTATGCAGCCGTATGGTCTTTAGAAGAGCAGAAGAAAACGCATTTTGAAAAAGGAAAAGAACAAGGTTTAGCACAAGAGACGATGGACGATAGTCAAGTTGCTCCAGAGTTTAAGGTAAACTTTGCAGACGGATTCAAAGTAGGGAATAAAGAAAGAACAGAAAAAATTGAAAAAGAGCAAGCTGAGTTAGGGGAAAAGACAGGGAAAGAACTAGCTGAAAAGAATCCTGGAAATAGAGAGAAAGAAGTATACGTGAAGGCATATGAAACAGCGTATGAAAAAGGCTATAAGTCTACAAAAAAGGTAGTAGAAAAGGCTGGCTATAAGTATGCATTTGAAAACTATGATTTAAAAGTTCCTGCTAAGTATGAAAGAAATGAATTGTTAAAGAAATGGTTTACTGAAGGATTTAAATCGAATAAAAAAGCAGCGGAAATTCGAGAAGAAGGGTATAAAAAGGGAGACAGCTGGTTCTCATTCTTCTATAAGAGTTTCGTACCAAGTGAATATAAAGAACATAAAGAGCTGTACGAACAAGCAATTGAAAAAGGTAAAACAGCATAAAAAAAGATGAGGAGAAATTCCTCATCTTTTTTAATCCATCCATTTCACTAATTTCTTAGAAATTAATAATAAAACACAACCTAGTACAATTGCCACAGCGCCAATAACTGTGAATACTTCAGCGTATCCAAGTGAAGTTGTGAAGCTTGCAAGTTGTCCGCCTAAAATGTTGGCGATACCTGAACTTGCTAGCCATACACCCATTAGTAAAGATGCTAATTTTACCGGAGCAAGCGCACTAACCATTGATAGTCCGACAGGTGATAAGAATAGCTCACCTAACGTATGGAAAAGATACGTAAAGACGATAAACAGTAAGTTTGCTTTTTCTGTAATGTTATGTTCATCACTACCTGTTTTTAATGTAGCGATAACGAGAATGATATAACCAATACCGAGCAAAATCATACCAAGTCCCATTTTAGTTGGGATTTTTAAATCACCCTGCTTGCGAGTTGCAAGTTTTGCCCATAATGCAGAAATGACTGGAGCAAGTAAAATAATAAATAATGGATTGACCGATTGGAACCAAGATGTTGGAACTTCCCATCCGAACACAGAGCGGTCTACAAATTTGTTTGTATATAATGTTAATGAGCTACCAGCTTGTTCAAAGCCAGCCCAGAAGAAGACAACGAAGCATGTTAAAATGACGATAACTGCGGTACGTTGTTTTTCTTTTTTTGTTAATGGTGTATCTCCTACTGATGGTTGTCCAGCAGCTGTTTGTAAATCGCGAGTTGGTTTTTTACCGATATTACCAAGGAAGCGATTTGATAGTGTTGTAAATAAAATTTGTCCAATGATCATTCCGATTGAAGCGGCTAAGAAACCGTAACGGAATCCGTAATGTACAACGCCATCAACTGTTGTTTTGAATAAATTTTCTGATAAAAATCCGCAAACGAGTGGAGCTAAAAATGAACCGACGTTAATACCCATATAGAAAATGGTAAATGCACTATCACGTTTTGGATCGTTCTCTTCGTATAATTCTCCAACCAGTGTAGAGATGTTCGGTTTGAAGAATCCGTTACCGATAATAATAAGCGCTAATCCGAGGTATAGGCCTAATTGGTTTTGCAAGGCAAATAGTGTAAGGTTACCGATTGCCATTGTTATACCACCAATTGTGATTGCTTTTCGTCTACCTAGAAAACGGTCTGTTAAGTATCCACCAATCATTGGTGTGAAATAACAGGCTCCAGTATAAAATCCGTAAATAGAGAGTGCCCATGCGGGACTAAACCCAAGACCACCGCTTACTAAAGCTGTCGTTAAATATAATGTTAATAATCCTCGTAATCCATAGTAACTAAATCTTTCCCACATTTCTGTAAAGAAGAGTAAGTATAAACCTGGAGGATGTTTCTTTTTTCTTTGTTGTTCTCTTTCTAGTTGTATCGCTGATTCCATGTTATTTTCCTCCTGACACAAACAAAAACAAAGTTAATAATTTTGTACATTTAATATTTTACTTTATTAACTATTATAAGTCAATAAAGGTTGATTTTTCAGAAGAAATTGGAAAAGAGGAATAGCTATAGAATGGGTGTTTCTTTTGTGATAGACTATGGACTATGTTTTCTTTGTAAGGAAGCGGGTTATTGTACTTTTTTATATGTGAAATTGATTTCATAAAAGATGAAATTAAAGAAGGAGAAAGAAATGAAATTGTTACAGAAAAAAGAAATTTTACTTATTAGCCTTATGTTATTCTCTATGTTCTTTGGAGCAGGGAATCTGATATTTCCACCTTTCCTTGGGTATGAAGCAGGAGAACATGTTTGGATTTCATTAGTAGGGTTTATTATATCAGCAACAGGTCTTCCTATATTAGGTGTTATCTCTATTGCAAAAGCAGGAAGTTTTCAAACGTTAGCGGGTAGGGTTCATTCTTCATTTGCAATTATTTTTCCATGTATCGTGTATGTATTTATTGGACCTGGGCTTGGTATACCCCGTGCGGGAAGTTTAGCTTTTGAAATGGGGCCAGGTCAGTTATTCCCTGAAGCAGGAAACGGATTATTATTGTTTTACACAGTTATTTTCTTTAGTATTGTTTACTGGTTAAGTTTATCCCCATCTAAATTAATGGGGTTGTTTGGAAAAGTCTTGACGCCGTTATTATTATGTATGATTGCACTCATTTTTATAAAGAGTATGTTTACAACAGTAGGAGATATGAAAGAACCAATAGGGAACTATGGCCAAGCTCCTATGTTTCAAGGGTTTTTAGATGGATATTTAACAATGGATGCGTTAGCTGCTTTAATCTTTGGAATTGTTATTGCAAATGCATTACGTGCAAAGGGTATTGAAGATGATAAAGGTTTAGCGAAATATATGAGTATTGCTGGAATTGGGGCAGGACTATTATTATCTATTATTTATGTCATCCTTGGATATGTGGGGGCAATTAGTGGCTCATTAGGAACATTTGATAACGGTGCGAAAGTGTTAGCACAAGTTATGATTACATTATTTGGACAGGGCGGAGTCGTTTTATTAGGTCTTATTTTTACTATCGCGTGTTTATGTGTTTCAATTGGACTTGTTACGTCTTGTAGTCAATTTTTTGCGAGTGCATTTCCGAAAGTATCTTATAAATTGTGGGCATTTATAGTAAGCGTTGTTAGTATGATTTTAGCTAATTTAGGGTTAACGCAAATTTTAAAAGTATCAGTACCAATTCTTGGATTTATTTATCCAATTGCGTTAACGCTTATTATTCTAGGGTTATTCCATCAGTATATTGGAAAGTATGCATACGTATATGCAGTAACTGTTTTGGTTGTAGCGATATTTAGTGCAATTGACATTTTAAATAAAAATGTAATGATGAATCAGTGGACGTCAGCATTAAAATACATCCCGTTTTATACAGAAGGTGTTGGGTGGATTGTTCCAGCTATTGTAGGCATGTGTCTTGGTTTTATCGTTAGCATTTTTCTAAATAAGAATAAATGAGTAAAAAGGTGTTTTCCTATTTTGGGAAGACACCTTTCTTTTTTTGGAAAAATACTATTGAAAATGAATAGACTAAGAGTATGATAAAGATAATTGGTAATATATAGGTTCAATGAGAGTTACGAATAAGGGGGGAGCGTATGAAGAAGGATTTGGATAAGAAAATAGAAGCACTCGAAACGGCAATTGAAACAATTCAAGAAGCACTTGCTGAATTAAAAGTAAAGCAGAGGGAAATAGAAGTAGAAAACGCTCAGCAACATGTTAGTAAGAACAAGAAAGAATATATTGAAACGGTAATGGAGGAAAAGCCAAAAGAAGAAATAGTTAAGATAAAAGAGCCTTTGCAAGAACCTGAGTTAAAACAAGTAGATATATCGGCTTTTAAACCAGAGCCATTTAATATTATTAAGTTTTGTCAGACGTGGTTACCGCGTGTATTTGTCGGTATTATGTTGCTTGGAGTGATCTGGTTATTTAAAGCAGGGGTAGATGCTGGTTTATTAACACCAGCGATACGAATTGTGTTTGGTATCGCATTATCTATCGGGTTGTATTATATAGGAGATATTCAAATTAAAAGAGAGCGGCAAGCGTTAGGATTAGTATTAGCTGGAGGAAGTATTACCGGGATTGTTCTAACGACGTTTGCAGCACATTATTTATATGGATTTATTCCGGCAAGTGTCGCGTTTCTCTGTAATATTGCATGGGTTATTTTAGGGATTTATTTAGCGAAAAGATATCAATCGGAATATCTCACTATTTTCGTAGCGGTCGGTGCGTTCTTCGTACCATTCTTGTTAAATAGTACGACTCCTAATCCTTATATTTTCTTTGGATATGAGACAGTATTAACACTTAGTTTATTATGGTATGCGTTGAAAAATCGTTATAAATACTTATATATGATTTCTTACGCTGTTGCTGCCACTGTCCTTTTCGTTTTCTTTGCTGTTATGTCAATGTTAGTAGAGAACTTGCAAATACAGTTAACGATTGTATATGGTTTGATTCATTTACTATTATTTTGGCATATGTTTACGGAGAGAAGTTTTATACTAGAACCACGTTTGGCGATATTTAGTGCGAATGCAGTGTTCTTTATACTAGCTATTTCAAAAATACCTGATTTTACAACATGGGGATTAATTATTAGTGCACTCGTGCATGCCGCTATGTTCGTATGTGAATATAGGAAAAATAGACATTCTACATTTACAAATCTCTTATTTGGTTTCGCAATGGGAGCATTTAGTTTAGCAATTTTATATGAGTATAGTTTAGTGAATGCAGCGATTGTACTATTGTTACAAGGTTTCCTCGGCATGGTCACTTCTATTAAAGTAAAACAACAGATAAAATTGTATGTTAGTGCGACGGTTTACGCAATTGGAATGATACAGACTATTTTTAGCCCGTTTGATCAATTTATTTCGGCAGGCTTTGTTGCTCATCTTATTTTAATAGGAACGTTCTATTATTACATGAGAGAAGCGAAAGAAGTATTAGCGAGCTTCGGCAAATATATGTATTCTATAGTGCTCTATTGGTTTATGATAATTGTATTTATTACAATTACGAGAATCGGTGAAGTTTTATCTGCAGATGGAAGCGTAATTAGTGTATCAGTATCGTTATTATGGATGGTATATGCATTATTTGCGGTTTGGTTTGGAAGAAATAGAAATATGGATGAAATATTATATGCTGGTTTAGTCGTTTTAGTCGTAACGGTAGGGAAGTTATTCTTACTTGACTTACCAGAGGTATCGATGATGATTAGGGCAGTGTTATTCCTAATCGTCGGTAGTATAGGTATCGTTATTTCAAGAATGTTTTTCTCGAAGGAAGAGAAGTGAGAAGAAGGCAATCCATGTATGGATTGCCTTTTTTATTATTTCTTATTAATCGTTACAGTTTCATTATATTTCGTTGTTGTATTTTGGCGTAGACGAAGCGTTGCTTGTCCAGTTGTATTTGAATCAATCTGTACATTTACAACTTTCTCAGCAGAGCCTAAGCTGTTTGTTGTGAAAGAAAATGCACTACTATATCCGAAAGTAGATGGCCAAGTGCCGTTTGCATTTTGTACTTTAGCCACTTGTGTTCCACCAGTAGTGAAGATACCTAAAGAATAGTTGTTATACGTTGTATTAGGTAGTAAGTTATTTACTTGAATCTTCATTTGGAAAATTTCATTGTTTGGTAGAATGCTAGGGTGTGTAACGACGTAGTCGCTTGTTGTTACCGCACCGTTATAACCGTATGAACCTGGTTTAAAAGTATTTGTATTAAACCATTGATAACCTGCATTTGGTGCACTCCAAGGTTCAGGTTGTGGTTCTGTTGATAAGCTTGGCTGTTCAAATGTTTGTAGAGCTGTAGGTGAATCAAGTTGTAAACCATTTACTTGATCTAAACTTGTAAATGTCTCTTTATTTGATAACCAATTTACGATGTTTTCTAATAAAATCGCATCGTTTTCTTCTTTATAACCATCGTAAGTTTTCTTTGTTTGGCCAGAATCTTCACGAACGTATTTTGGCGTAGCATCTTCAACAGGAGAAGAGTCACCAATAAAGGCAGCTTTTCCAAGTCCTACTTTTGCGATAGCAGCATATGGGCCTTCTGCAATACCACCGCCATTATAAACGCCACTATCAACAGCGTTATTCCATTTTGATGGATTTTCTGGAAGGTAAACAAGTCCTTTTGCTAGTTTTGGGTTTGTAATTGCTAGAGTAGAACCAGCATGCATTGCTACAGACGAAACACCTTTTGTAATTCCGAAAGATTGTTCAGGCGATACAATTGTTTTCGCTGAAACATCACCAAGTGCATTGTAGCGGAAGCGAATACCGAAGTTGTCAGAGAGCCAATCAGAGCTTTCTACTCCTTGCATAGCTTGTGAATTAGCTTCTTCATTAGACATTCCTTTTGCTGGATTATCCCAAGCACCGCGTCTATATCCATTAAATACTTCAGAAGAGTCCCAGCGATTTTTATTACGATCTGCATTGTAATGATCAGCAATAAAGAAGATACTACCACCATTTTTTACATATTGTAACATAGCGTCCTGCTCAGATTTTTTGTAAGGAATATTAGCTTCTGGAACGATAAATACATTGTAATCTTTTAAGTCTTCGTACGTAATAGGTGTTGATTTACGAAGTTCCTTTACGTGATATCCGTTTTTTGCAATGCCGTTTCCGAAGTCAGAAAAGCCGCCGTCAATAACCCAGTCAGCTGTCCCAGCAGTTTGACCGTGTGTATTATCGAATAATACTTTCTTCCCATTGTTTTGATTTACAACTTTTGCAGCAATTTCAGGAGCTGGGTCTACAGAGCTTTCGGCATAAGTAGACGATATGAACGAGGTCCCTATACTTAGTGTAATTGCTGTTGCTAAAGAAAATGTAATCCATTTTTTATTCTTCATAGAAGAATCCCCCTAATAATAAATATATGTGCTTTAATAATGTAATTTATTTTTCTGTAAAAATAAAGACGGAAAACATAAAAAATATTAAAAAATTGTAAAAATACCGTGAATTTTGTTGAGAAATATTTATATAGATATAAAAACATCCCTTCCAAGTAATAAGGAAGGGATGTTTTGCTTAACTAATTTTTGAGTTAGGTGTTTCATCAATCTTATGAAACCCTTTCATGTAATATACGATTGCTAAGCCGATAAGCCAAATTGGGCCGACAATCAATGCAATTCGTGTATCTTCTGAATACGCCATTATACCTAATACTAATACAAGGAAAACGAGTGAGAAATATGAGCTTAATGGGTATAAAGGCATTTTATACGATAACTTTTGTTTATTTTGAGTAGGCAAGCTTTTACGGAATTTAATTTGAGCGACTAATATAATTCCCCAAGTCCAAATTGCACCGAAAGTTGAAATGCTAGTAAGCCATGTAAATACCTTTGCAGGTACGAGATAGTTTAATATAACACCAATTAGTAAAACGATAGCAGTTGCTACAATTCCTTGGCTTGGAATGCCATTTTTATTTAAACGACCAAATCTTTCAGGAGCTTTTTTCTGCTGAGCTAATGTATATAGCATACGGCCTGTACTAAATAAACCACCGTTACAAGAAGAAAGAGCTGCTGTTAATACGACAAAGTTAATAATACCTGCTGCTTTTGCGATACCAATTTGTTGGAATGTTAATACGAATGGACTGCCTTTCTCACCAAGTTCGTTCCATGGATAAATTGCCATCATAACGAATAATGCCCCAACGTAAAAGAGTAGAATTCTCCAAAATACGTTATCGATTGCCTTTGCGAGTGTTTTCTTCGGATTTTGAGCCTCACCAGCTGTAACACCGATTAATTCAACGCCTAAATAAGCGAATAGTACCATCTGCATGGAGAGTAGTAACCCAGAAAATCCATTTGGGAACCAGCCACCATGTGACCAAAGATTTGAAATACCAGTAGCGATACCACCGTTTCCGAATCCGAATAAAATAATACCAGCTCCGACTACTATCATACAGATAATTGTGACAATTTTAATGAGAGCAAACCAAAACTCAAGTTCTCCAAATACTTTTACCGATAAGAAGTTAAAAGCGCTCATTAATAATAGAGCAAGTAATGCCCAAGTCCAGCGCGGGATATCTGGGAACCAGTACTGCATGTAAATACCAGCTGCTGTAATTTCAGCCATACAAGTAACAACCCATAAGAACCAGTAATTCCAACCAGTAATATAACCAGCGAGTGGTCCAATATAATCATATGCATATTTACTAAAAGAACCAGCAACAGGTTGTTCAATTGCCATTTCCCCAAGCGCTCGCATAATGAAAAAAATAACGAGACCGGCAATCATATAGCCTAGCAAAATAGAAGGACCTGCTAGTTTAATGGCGGAAGCGGATCCTAAAAATAGCCCAACGCCAATAGCTGAGCCCAGTGACATTAAAGTAATATGTCGTTCTTTTAAACCACGATTTAAAGTTCCAGATTTGTTTGTGTGCTGCATAAGAAGAATCCCCCTTGTAGAGTGAACGATATTTGAATGCGTTTACTAAATATTTAACTATTTCAAATTATAAAACATTTCTATCTGTTATGCTACAAAAATAATCATAATGAACTGTACTACATCTGTACTTGTCAGACTTAAACTTAAAATTCTAACTATTAGGGAATATATTGACTCTTCTTTTTATTGATTGTTAAGATTAAGTATTATATTTTCTCACATACTAGTAAGAAAAAGAATGTGTGATAATAATTCAGGTGTAGGAAGGGTACATAAGCATGTTTCAATTACAAAAATATAACACTTCTGTGAAGCAAGAGTTTTTAGCTGGCATCACAACTTTTTTTACATTTGCGTATATTCTTGTCATCAATCCAAAAATATTATCTGATGCAGGTGTACCATTTGACCAAGCGTTTACAGCAACAATTATTGCAACCGTTGTTGGAACAGTAGGTATGGCGATTTTCGCGAATTACCCGATTGTTATTGCTCCAGCTATGGGAATGAATGCATATTTTGCTTATTCTGTTGTACAGAAGGCAGAAGGGATTACATATGTAGTTGCCTTTTCAGCTGTATTTGTAACGGGGATTATTTTTCTTTTATTATCTTTTACTTCGTTTAGGCAAAAGTTAATTTTAGCAATTCCTGATAGTTTAAAGCATGCAATTGCAGGTGGAATTGGACTATTTATTGCTTTTATTGGATTGCGCCTTTCTGGAATTATCGTGGATCATCCGTCTAATTTAGTTACGATTGGTGATTTTCATTCTCCAGCTGTTATTTTAACTTTAATTGGTTTAATATTAGCGGCGGTATTAATGACATTGCGTGTGAGCGGTGCATTATTTATTAGTATGATTGTGACAGGAATTATTGCCTTCTTTACAGGGCAATTGAAGTTTGCTGATAAAATTGTGGCGATGCCTCATTTACCAGAGGGTATCATCGTTTCAAACCCAATCAATGCCTTTTCAGATGTAATTGAATACGGATTATACGGCGTTGTATTTTCGTTTTTACTTGTACTTTTATTCGATACAACAGGTGCATTACTTGGTTTAATTAAACAAGCAGGTTTAATTACAGACAATACAGAGAAGCGTTTTGGTAAAGCGTTTATTGCAGATGCAATTGGCGGGACTACAGGTTCTATCTTTGGAACAAGCCCAACAGCAGCGACGATTGAATCGTCAGCAGGTATTGCTGCAGGTGGTAAAACTGGGTTAACAGGGATTGTAGTTGTTGGTCTAACAATTATAACGGCATTTTTTAGTCCTGTTATTGCTTCTTTATCAAGTGTAGCCGCTATTACAGCTCCTTCATTAATTATAGTAGGTAGTTTAATGGCACAAAGCATTCGAGATATTAATTGGAATGAATTTGAAGATGCGTTACCAGCATTTTTAATTTTTATAGGTATTCCGTTAACATCTAGTATTGCGAATGGAATTGCAATTGGATTTTTAGTGTATCCAGTCTTGAAAATTGTGAAAGGGAAAGGGATGGAAGTGCATCCGTTACTCTACTTATTTACAATTTTATTTGGATGTCATTTATTCTTATAATATAGGAGAGGGGGCTTCTTATGAGGGGCTCCTTTTTTGTGTATAATAAAGTGAAACTATAATCAGTCACGCAAAATATAAATTACTTAATGGAATATATATGTTACAATATGGATGGAGGGGGAACATGAATGGCTGTAAGTAAAATAAAAGTCGCGCGTGTTCAGTTAGATTTAACACAGCAACAATTAGCAGAAAAAGTAGGCGTTACAAGGCAAACGATTAGTTTAATTGAGAAGGGCAAATACAATCCGTCTTTAGATTTATGTTTGAAAATTTGTTATGCAGTAGATAAAACTTTGAATGATTTGTTTTGGGAGGAAAAGGAGTGATTCGATGAAAATTGTGAAAGATGAACGTTTAATGATTGAGGGGTTAAAACATATTAGATTAGTTTTCATCTTACAAAATATTTTCATACTAGGTATTGTTTTTTATCGCTACGTTTTGCAAGATGCAGGATATGAAAGTGTTTCGGATTTATTAATGGTATTTATGGGTGGGATTGTAGTTATTAACTTTTTAAATCTGAAAAATTCAGTGGAAGTGTATGAGCATACAGGGGGAGTATCACGTAGCTATTTCATGAAACTATTATTAATTCCTGTAAGTATTGTTATTGGGATTTTAGCTATTTGTATCGTTGTAACACCAGATATTTCGATAAAGGAAATTAGTATGACAGGATTTATTATGTTTGCTTGTTTTTTAGTTCCTAGTCTGTTTATATACATATATATGAAAAAGATAAAAAGTGAAGATTGAAATATAAGAAAAGCTTTCCCGTATTGCGGAAAGCTTTTCTTATATTCTTTTATACAGTACTTTATGAAGGCCAATTGGTTCAATTTCAAAGATTTCACCATGTTCTTGGAAGCCTAAGCGCTTGTAATAGTCAGCTACAGTAATTCGGCCATTACACCATAGCATATTTGCTTGACGCTCTTGTAAGATTTGTTCTGCTTTCTGAATTAAGGAGCTTCCAGCGTGGTTGTTTCGAAACTCAGGCAATGTGGCCATTCCTCGTAGACGATAATGCATACCTGCTTGTAAGTCGGGATGCATTTCCTTTGAGAAAGAAGCGATACTAATAAGTTGATCGTTTATAAATGCGCCTAAGTGAAAGGTATCTGTTTCATAATCGGAAGGGTATTTACAATCTGCTAATGTTTGATTGGGGCGTAAAATTTTTTGACGTAATACGTAAGTTTCAGATCCCTCAATATTTTTCACGGTAATCATATTAACATCCTTTCTTATAACGCTTTTTCTGTTAATTGTATAAAGAAATAGGCAGGTGCGGCGAGAAGTCCGAGTATGCTAGCAGTTCCAAGAAGGAGTGAAAGTAGGAGGCAAGAATATTTTATTCCATTCGATTTTTTCCATCCGTAACTACAAATCTCAATACTAACACCGATGAGAATAATGGCAACGAGTATTTCGGCTAATAATAAGAGAGCTAAAGTTATAATAGACATAATGTAATCCATCCCCATAATATGTGATAGTAACATTTTACCATATGAAATGGAAAAAATGCCCCTCAATTATGTGAGGGGCATTTTTTTATTCTAATATGTTTTTTAGTGTATCGATATGTTCTTTTGAGCCTGTTACAAGTAATGTATCACCGTGTTGTAGTCTTGTATCCCCATGTGGGATTAATGCTTTATTTCCACGATAAATTTGAATGACTAGTACATCACCTAAAAACGGAAGGCGACGAAGTGCAACGCCGTTATATTTATTGCTCCGTAGTTCAACTTCACGGACTGTTTCGTTTGCTGTTGTAATTAAGCGAACGAGACTAGGTTTATCAATAAGCGCACGTAATAAAATACGTGTAGAGTTAATTGTTGAGAATACAGCGATATGTTCTTGCGTTGCTTTTTCTTGTAGAAGTGGATCTTCTACACTTGCAATAACATGTTCAACACCTAGCTCTTTTGCATGTTCTGCCAATAATAAGTTTTGTTCATCATCACTTGTTGCAACAACGACGCGATCTGCATCAAATGCTGTTTGTTCAGTTAATGATGCGATTGTGATGTCATCTAATTTCACGATAGGGAAGTCATGTGATGTCGCTTCTTCATCATTTATTTTGTTTTGACGCATCATATATAGCGTTACGTCATAATCTTCTCGTTTTAAATCTAGTGATAACGGAAGGGTAATTCTGCTCGCGCCAATAATAGCTACTTTTGGTTTTGGTGTTTCTACTTTTGGGAACATTTTTTTAAACAATATAGGTGCAAAAATACAAGTAATAACTGCGCTTAAAATAAGAGAGGCAGATAAACTTGGACTGATGATCTCCAGTTTTTCACCAATTTGTGCAGCCGCAATAACTAAAGAAAGTGTCGATGTTAATAAGATTGCACTTCCAAGTACGATATTACGTGGATACCATTTTCTTAAGACGAGTGATGGTAAGAGTTTCGAAATAAAGAGTCCTACAATTAAGATTGGAATCATTAGCATGCTAGAAGGTTCTTTGAAAATAGACCACACCTCTAGATTTACACCAACCATTACGAAGAAAATAGGGATGAAGAAACCATAGCCGATAGAATCAAGTTTTTCCACCATATCTTCATTTGGTGATAATAACGATACAAGTACACCTGCTAAGAAGGCGCCTAAAATATTTTCTGCTCCAACAGATTCCGATAACCCAACTAAGATTAAAATGAGTGCAAAAACAGCTCGTGTATCAATTTGTACACTACCAGCTTTTAAACTATCTAAGTATGGAATGTTTTTAAAACGTTTTGCAACGAAGTAAATAACAATACCAGCGCCGAATAGAAGAAGAAGAAGCCACATGCTTTGGCCGCTTTCGGAATTTAATCCGACGAATACAGCGAGTAAAATCATTGTAACTAAATCCGCAATAACAGCGACTAATAAAATGATTTGCCCAATTGCTGTTTTTCCTAAGTTATTCTCTTTTAATGTTGGTACAACAACACCTAAAGAAATAGTTGAAATAATTAAAGTCATGAACATTGCATTATCTACGAATCCTAGCCATACGAATAGTAATGATAGGGCATAAGATAAGATGAAAATAAATAAGAAGATAATGCTTGCTGCCTGAAATGTATTTGGTTCGTTTGTCGTATTTTTTTTCCCTTTTTGTTTAAAGATAGAAAAATCAATTTCTAAACCGCTTAAGAACATGAGGAAGATAAATCCTAATGTTGATAAAACTTGAAGCCATATATCTGGCTCAATAATATTAAACCCACTTTTACCTACAAAGATTCCTGCAATAATTTCTGCAACGACCACAGGAAGTGCTTTTAATTTAAAGCGTTGTAACAAAAGGGGAACGAAAAACGCGATTGCAACGACAACCATAAGTGATAGAACAGAAGTATGATGTTCCATTGCGTTCTCTCCCTTCAAATAAATATAGTACCTATTTAGCCATATAATAGGTAGAAAAGCAACGCATATGGATTCGATTTCATAAAGAAAGACTTTTCTTAACATTTGTCATAATAAGTATATTTTTCATGATTATGCTGTTAATTCCGTAATGTGGATGTAATAGAGGGGATAAAAAAAGACTGCTGAGGAATCTCAGCAGTCTTTTTCATGTACATTACATTGAGAAGAAGATCCATACAGTTAAACCAACTGTTGCAGTTGCAACGAAGAAACTGTATATCATTGTAAGAATTTGAACTCTTCCTTCTCCTTCTTTTAAATGCATGAACATAATTAATTGTAACAATGCTTGCGCAACAGCCATTATGATAATAGTTGTTAAGACTGTTGAAAGTGGCAATGTTGTGTAAAGTGCCACGTATAACGCTAGAAACGTTAATGCAAGCGATAAAATAAATCCGAAAACGTGTGACCAAGGGAATCCGCTATGCGCATGTCCGTTTGCTTGATTGTTGTTTTGAGCCATTTACGCCACCATCCCGTTCAAGTAAACTAGTGTGTAAATAAAGACCCAAACAAGATCAAGGAAATGCCAGTATAAGCTGATAATGAATACTTTACGAGCTGTAACTGGTGTTAAACCTCGTTTTAAAATTTGGATAATAACACAAATTGCCCAAATGATACCGCCTGTTACGTGGGCTCCATGCGTTCCAAGAAGAACGAAGAATCCAGATAAGAAAGCACTTGTTTGAATTGTTGCGCCTTCACCAATGTACATAATGAACTCTTCGATCTCGAAGAATAGGAAACCTGCACCTAAAAGTAATGTAAGGACGAACCATCCAAGCATCGCTTTTTGGTTATGCTTACGCATTTCATGAATTACGATACCGCATGTAAAACTACTTGTTAAAAGTAGTAATGTTTGAATTAAAAGCGTTTTAAGTTCAAACAATTGCGCTGGTGTTGGGCCATCTGCCGTACGACCAGCAAGGACTAGATAAGAGGCGAAAAGTGTTGCGAACAGCATAATTTCAGCCCCAAGAAAAATCCAGAATCCTAGGATATTCAATCTGCTTTGTTCGGATTGATATTCCAAAGGTAAG
This sequence comes from Bacillus sp. BF2-3, assembly GCF_008368795.1. Lineage (NCBI taxonomy): Bacteria > Bacillati > Bacillota > Bacilli > Caryophanales > Bacillaceae > Bacillus > Bacillus sp. BF2-3. The sequence continues at coordinate 22,831 of NZ_QOSA01000029.1, read as the reverse complement.
CTTTTATCTAAAGCCGCCATGTCATTTCACCTCTCATGCTATATGTTCTGTTTTTTTAATTTCATCAACACTGATATAGTAGCCTTCATCATAATCGAATGAACGATAGATTAAGCAAGCTAAAATACCAATACCACCGATTGCTGCAAGCCAGAACCAGCTAAATACTAATGCGAAACCTGCAAGACCGAAGAATCCAGACGCAATAATAGGCACACCAGAGTTACTTGGCATGTGAATTGGTTTAATATCTTCTGCTGCTGGTGTAACTGTTTCTCCGCGTTTTTTCATGTACCAGAAAGCATCAGCTTCTTTAATTTCAGGAAGCTTCGCGAAGTTGTAATGTTGTACAGGAGAGTGAGTTGCCCATTCAAGTGTACGACCATCCCATGGATCTCCAGTTGTGTCACGTTCACCGTGACGTGCACTCCAAATTACGTTGTAGCAAAGAAGTAGGAAGCCGATACCCATCATTACCGCACCAACAGATGCGATTTGGTTTAGCCATCCCCATCCAAGACTTTCAGAGTAAGTGTACATACGACGAGTCATACCGTCTAAACCTAAGAAGTACATTGGGAAGAAACAGATGTTGAATCCGCTCATAAAGATCCAGAATGTCCATTTACCTAGGCGTTCATTTAACATATGACCAGTCATTTTTGGATACCAGAATGTGAATCCAGCAAGCATAGCGAATACTGTACCTGCGATTAATACGTAGTGGAAGTGAGCGATTAGGAAGTAGCTGTTATGGTATTGATAATCAGCTGCTGCCATTCCAAGCATAACCCCTGTAACCCCACCGACTACGAAGTTTGGAATAAATGCCAATGACCAAAGCATTGGAACTGTAAAACGAATACGTCCTTTATACAGTGTAAACAACCAGTTAAAGATCTTAACCCCGGTTGGAATCGAAATCGCCATTGTCGAAATCGAGAAGAATGAGTTAACCGCTGGACCTGCACCCATCGTGAAGAAGTGGTGAAGCCATACGACGAAACTTAGTAAAGAAATTGCAACCATTGAGTATACCATTGCACTGTAACCGAATAGACGTTTACGTGAGAATGTACTAATGATTTCAGAGAAAATACCGAATGCCGGTAAAATAACGATATATACTTCAGGGTGACCCCATACCCAGAACAGGTTGGCCCATAACATTGGCATACCGCCGCTCGCCATCGTAAAGAAGTGAGCATCGAATAGACGGTCAAATGTCATTAATGCAAGAGCAACTGTTAATACTGGGAAAGCGAAAATAATGATAATTGTTGTAATTAAGATTGACCAAGTAAACATTGGCATTCTCATTAAAGTCATACCAGGTGTACGCATTTTTAAGATAGTAACAAGGAAGTTAATACCGGTCATTAGCGTACCGAGACCTGAAATCTGTAATGCAATTGCGTAGTAGTTATTTCCTACGCCCGAAGTAAACTCTGTACCTGCCATTGGGAAGTAAGAAGTCCACCCAGCGTCTGGAGAACCACCGATTACGAAAGCGATGTTGAATAACATTGCTCCGACAAAGAATAACCAGAAACTTAAAGCATTTAAGAACGGATATGCAACGTCACGAGCACCAATTTGTAATGGTACTACAAGGTTCATTAATCCCATAACGAATGGCATTGCCATGAAAAGAATCATTACTGTACCATGTGTTGTAAAGATCCCGTTATAGTGTTCAGCGTTTAAATAAGTTGTTTCTGGGAATGTTAACTGTGCACGGATCATTAAACCATCCATACCACCACGGAATAACATGATAACCGCAGAAATAATATACATAGCTCCGATTTTTTTATGGTCAACAGTTGTTAACCATTCGTCCCAAAGCCATTTCCATTTTTTATACTTTGTTAGTACGAAAATGATTGCTAATGTCACAAGAACGATAGAAGCGTCTGCACCGTAAATAATCGGGTCACCTGTGACAAAGAATTCATCAAGCTTCACTGTGTTCACTCCAATCTGTTGGAATAATAGCTATTATTTTTTGTTTTTGTAGTAGTTGTAATCACAATATTCAAGTGATTTTGGATCTACATAACTTAAGTGGTGACTAGAGAATGTCATACGACCAACTACACCAGGTTTAACAATTTCGTTGTACTTAGCTTCTGTTAGTTTAGGAGCAGTTTCTTGTACTTCTTTAACCCACTTGTCATATTTCTCTTTAGTTTTTGCTTCAACTTCGAACTCCATGTGTGTGAATCCTTCACCAGAAAAGTTCGCACTACGGCCTAGGTAAGAACCTGGCTTATCAGCTTGTAAATAAAGATCCATAATCATGCCATCCATTGTGTACTTCATACCACCAAGTTCTGGTACCCAGAAAGCATTCATTGGGCCGACAGAAGTCAGTTTGAATTGAATTGGTACACCAGCTGGGATGTTTAAATAGTTAACGGTTTCAATTTTTTCCTCTGGGTAACTGAATAACCATTTCCAGTTTGCAGATGTAACATAAATTTCAACTGGTTTAATATGTTTGGACTCTTTCGGAACCTCTTCCGAAGCATAAGTTGCTTTTACTGTTGGAATCGATAATGCGATAACGATAATAACAGGAACAAGCGTCCAAATAATTTCTAGTAATGTGTTACCGTGTTGTTCAGGTGGCTCATAGTCCATATTCTCTGGTTTTTCACGATAACGAATCAAGATGACTGTAAACAGAATGAATACAATTGCGATAATTAATGACATAAGCAAGAATGACCAAACAATTAAATCATACTGTGCTTTTGCAACAGGTCCTTGCGGATTTAATACTGCGAGTTTTTTATCACAGCCACCGAGGAACAGAAGTAATGATAACGGAAGAAGCGAAGCCAACTTCCAAAACGCTTTCTTTAGTTGCACGATTGAAAATCTCCTTTCTCCTTGGATTGAAACTATGCCAATAAAACAATATAAACCTATTAATTTATAGAAGGCAATAGTTTTTGATATATTGTTAAAAAATAGACACAAATGCACACTTTTTAAGGTGAATATCATTTGTAACTTGATTACATTGTAAACTATTTTCCAGGGAAAAACGTGATTGTGAAAATTTTAAGATAAATAAAGTTATACCAGGATATCCAAGAAATAGAAAAAAGCTATCTTATCATAAGAAAGATAGCTGAATATTTTGTATATTTAGTTTATTTCTCGTATGACAGTTCGTGGCTGTTCAAGTGTGACAATTTTTTTATATTTAACTTGATATAAAATGTAACAAATAATCATAAATGGAATGCCACAATAAAGAGCAATTCTTTGATCTGGAATGAAAGCCAAACTAACAAATGTAATGAAATTCAGCGAAAACGCTACGATTGGAACTAGTGGATAGAGCGGTGTACGATATTTTAAATCATTTATGTTGCCACCGTTTTTCACGAAATTTCTACGGAAGAAAAACTGTGAAGCGGCGATTGACATCCAAACGACAACGGCAGCCATTGCTGCAATAGATGTTAAAACTAGAAAGACAGTATCTGCCGCAAATACACTTGTTAGTAAGGACAGGCTAGCGAAAATTAGGCTGAAAATTAATGCATTTAGCGGTACACCTTTTTTAGTTAATTTCGTAAATGCTGGACTTGCCATTCCTTGTTTTGCCATCGCCCACAGCATACGAGAATTTGCGTAGAGACCAGAGTTAGCAACGGATAATACAGCTGTAATAATAACAAAGTTCATAATGTCTGCTGCATATGGGACACCGGCTACATCAAATACAAGTACAAAGGGACTTTCGACTAGATTAGCCTCTTGCCATGGGAGTAAACCTACAACAACTGATATCGCTAAGACGAAGAAGAAGAGAGTTCGCCAAATTGTGTTTTTAATTGCTTTTGGAATTGTTTTTTCAGGATTTTCACTTTCGCCTGAAGCGATTCCGATTAATTCTGTTCCTTGGAAGGAGTAATTTACTGTAATCATCGTAAGAAGAACAGCTAATGCACCATTTGGAAATAGCCCGCCATTTTCAGTGAAATTATGAAGCATTGGAGCTGGCTTTCCATTAAAGTCTAGTAGACCGAACATAACAGCGCCGCCAAGTACGATGAAAATAACAATTGTTGCGACTTTTACACTTGCGAACCAAAACTCTGCTTCTGCATATGCTTTTGCTGATAAAGCGTTTACGAGGAAGAGTGCTGCTGCAAATGTAACGCACCAAATCCAGGAAGAAACGTCTGGAAACCAGCGTTTCATTAAAATACTTACAGTTGTTAACTCTACGCCAACTGTAACAGCCCAATTTAACCAATACATCCAACCGACAACAAATCCAAAACCAGGTGAAATGAATTTGCTTGCATAACTTTGGAATGAACCTGCTTCTGGCATAGCGACGGATAATTCACCAAGACATAACATCGTTAAATACATAACAAATCCACCGACTAAAAATGCAAGAATAGCACCACCAGGTCCGGCATTATGGACAATTTGACCAGATCCCATAAATAACCCGGTTCCGATAACACCGCCGAGTGCAATCATAAATAGGTGTCTACTTTTCATTGTTCGTTTTAAATCTGTTTGTTCAATTTGTTGATTCATATGTCCCTCACCCCGTATTTTCTTGAATGTGTGAACTTCGTTTTATTCTGAGTTTTTAATCATTAGTGGGGGATGCAACACACACTCGGTTTATTTGCTATGAAATGAATGGAGTATGTAAAAAAACGAACTATGACTAAATACTCTAAGAATGTTTGTTAACATGGTGATATCTTCACTATGTTAACAATTTTGATTTTAGCAAAATATTCTGTAAATGTATATTTATTTTTCTTTTTATTAAAAATAATTAGAATTTTTATAATTAATTCTATGAGCGATAATTCACATGATCTTTCTAGCAAACTAGTAAGAAGAAGGGTACAATGATAAGAGGTGTATCTGTAAAATAATAATTAATGGAGTTTTGTTTATAATGAAAAAGTTAAAATATCTTTTTGTTTTTGGGATTATACTTGCTGCTGCATTTTTTATAGGAAAAGATAAAATCATGCAAAAGGCGCAAGTTCTACGCTTAGAGTTTCTATCTGAAATGAAAGAAGCAGCTATGATTGAAGATGTTCCGTTTATTAAACAATTACCAGAATTGCCTAGAGGGTGTGAAGTGACAAGTTTAGCTATGTTGCTGCAATATAAAGGTGTACAAGTAGATAAGATGCAACTTGCTAGCGAAATTCATCGTGTTCCATTTGAACAAAATGGTTTGCGTGGAAATCCTTACGAGGGATTTGTAGGAAATATTTATACAAAGGCAGAGCCTGGATATGGTGTATACAATAAACCAATCTTTGATTTAGCAGAAAAATATGTTCCTGAAAAAGTAATTAATTTAACAGGTAGAGACATGCAAGATATATATAAAGTAATTAGTTCTGGCTCTCCGGTATGGGTCATTATTAATACGACGTTTAAGCCGCTAGCTGAAAGTAGTTTTGAAACATGGAATACGAGTTCAGGCGAAGTGAAAATTACATATTATGAGCATAGTGCAGTAGTAATTGGATATGATCAAAACTTTGTATATGTAAATGATCCTCTTAAAAATAATCCACGTTTGGCTGTTCCGCGAGCAGAATTTGAGAAAGCTTGGGAGCAAATGGGAAAACAAGCAATTACTATTTTATAATAATGAAAAAGTCATCTTTGGGATGGCTTTTTCTTTTTGGTTTATTAACACTGAAAATTCAGAAGATTCTTTTAAAAGTTAACGATTCACGTTATAATAACATTTAACTTGGTGAAGAAGGGGAGAAGAGAAATGGATGTTGCAAAGGAACTTGTTTTGTCAAAAAATCAGTTAGTTGAGTGGAGAAGGCATTTTCATAAGTATCCAGAGTTATCTTTTCAAGAAGAGAAAACATCGCAGTTTGTGTTCGATATACTTCGGAAATTCCCATATTTAGAAGTGTCACGGCCGACTAAATATAGTGTGATGGCAAAGTTAGTAGGTAAACATCCGGGCAAAACAGTTGCGATTCGAGCCGATATGGATGCTCTTCCTATTCATGAAGAAAATGAGTTTGATTTTATTTCTACATATAAAGGTGTAATGCATGCATGTGGTCATGATGGACATATAGCGATATTACTTGGGGTTGTACATAAGTTGGTAGAAGAAAGAGAGAAGATTAAAGGGGAGATTCGTTTTCTATTCCAACATGCTGAAGAGAATTTTCCTGGTGGTGCAGAGGAGATGGTTGCTGCAGGTGTAATGGAAGGTGTGGATTATATTATTGGTGCTCACCTTTGGGCGTCGTTAGAGGTTGGGAAAATAGGTGTTATTTATGGTCCTGCAATGGCTGCACCGGATGTTTTTAAAATTAAGATAGAGGGGAAAGGTGGACATGCTGGAATCCCTCATGAAACGGTGGATAGTATTGCAATCGGAACACAAGTCGTTTCGCAACTTCAGCAAATTGTATCTCGCCTCACGAATCCATTAGATTCTCTCGTAATATCTGTTACGCAATTTCATGCTGGGACAACTCATAATGTAATACCAGAGCAAGCTGAGATTGAAGGGACAGTAAGAAGTTTAAGACATGAATTACGAGGTGAAACAGAGAAGAAGATTGAGCGGATTGTGAAGCATATTACGGAATCTTACGGAGCGAAATATACATTTTCATATGAATATGGATATCGACCAGTTGTAAATGATTATGAAGCTACAGAGCTTATTGAACAAACGGCATTACAACTTTATGGAAGGGATAGAGTTGTTCGTTTACAGCCGACGATGGCTGGAGAAGATTTTTCAGCGTTTTTACAAAAGGCACCGGGGACATTCTTTTTTATTGGAGCGGGAAATAAAGAGAAAGGTATTATATATCCTCACCATCACCCTCGTTTTACGATTGACGAAGATGCATTACCGATTGGAGTGGAAGTCTTTGTATCAGCCATTATGAACTTTATAAGTAAAGGAGAATGAGATGAAGAAAATACACATTCTAGCGCTTATCCCAGTTCTTTGTTTAGTAGTTGGGCCAATATTTGCGAATTCAGTTACTCCTTACGTATTAGGGATGCCATTTTTATTATTTTGGGTATTATTATCAGTGTTTATTACATCTTTTTGTATGGGGCTTGTGTACGTGTTTGATCCTGCTAATAAGGAGGATGTAAAATGACTGCATTACTTATCATTATTTTATTTTTGTTTCTCGCACTATTTTTAGGGATTCGGGCACAACATGGAAAAGATATGAATTTAGAACAATGGTCAGTTGGAGGAAGAGGATTTGGCACTATTTTTGTTTTTCTCCTTATGGCAGGTGAAATTTATACGACGTTTACATTTTTAGGGGGAAGCGGCTGGGCATATAGTAAAGGAGCACCTACCTTTTATATTTTGGGATATGGTGCTTTAGCTTATCTTTTATCGTATTTTTTATTGCCACCCATTTGGAAGTATGCGAAAGAGCATAACCTTGTTTCACAGTCAGATTTTTTTGCGAAGAAATATAGAAGTAAAGCGCTTGGACTTATTGTTTCGATTGTTGGTGTTGTTTCCATCATCCCATATCTTGTTTTACAGTTAAAAGGACTGGGAATTATCGTTTCAGAAGCTTCTTACGGAAGGGTGTCACCTGTTGTTGCAGTATGGATCGGTGCTATTGTTATAACTATATATGTAATGGTTTCAGGTATACATGGTTCGGCTTGGACGGCTGCTTTGAAGGATATTATGATACTGTTTATCGTTATGTTTTTAGGTATATATTTGCCGTATCATTATTATGGAGGATTTCAGCCGATGTTTGAGGCTGTAGAGGCAGCGAACCCGGGATTTTTATCTTTACCTGAAGAAGGAATGAGTATTTCTTGGTTTGTTTCTACTATTATATTAACGGCCCTCGGTTTTTATATGTGGCCTCATACATTTGCTTCTGCTTTTTCTGCAAAAAATGAAAAAGTATTTCGTAAAAATGCAGCAATTATGCCATTGTATTCTTTAGTTTTACTTTTCGTATTTTTTGCAGGATTTGCTGCTATATTGCAAGTTCCTGGGTTAAAGGGAGCGGATGTAGATCTTTCGTTATTCCGTCTTGCTTTACAAACTTTTGATCCTTGGTTTATTGGAATTATTGGTAGTGCGGGAGTATTAACGGCATTGGTTCCAGGGTCTATGCTTGTTATGGCGGCTTCTACACTGTTAGCAAAAAATATTTACCGAACGATAGTCCCGTCTGCTTCAGATAGACAAGTTGCTAAGATGGCAAAATTATTTGTGCCTGTAGTAACGCTCGTGGCAGTTTTATTTACATTTAAAGGAGGAGAAACAATAGGAGCACTTCTATTAATGGGATACAGTATCGTTACACAACTTTTCCCTGCACTTGTATGTAGCTTGTTTCCACGTCAAATTATTACGAAGCAAGGGGCGATTGCAGGAATGGGAGTTGGGCTATTAGTGGTCGCATATATTACCTTATCTGGTTCAACTATAGCCACGATGTTTCCGAGTTTCCCGCAGTATATAAAAGATTTGAATGTAGGTATAGTCGCATTGTTAATTAATATAATTGTGATGTTTGTAGTTAGTGGATTTACAAAAGGTGTATTTATAAAGAAAAACACTATAATAGTAGAAAAGTAATTCGTTTATCCTGCATTAACGGGCAGTAAGACCCCCACCTCAAAATTCAGCGGAAGCAAAGAAGTTAGGTGGGGATTAAACTGTCCGTAAAAGCCCGATTGGTGAGGGGTGATTAAAGTTTTACTTTATTAGAGCTATCTTTGAAAAGAGATAGCTCTTTTTTTGTATATATTTCCTTCTATTAGCGGAATCTAACTAAAAACTTGTTGAAAAGGAAGCTAGGTGGGGAAATTGTTAGAGCTTGAAGGTAACTTATTTGAAGTTATGAAAGAAATTAGGGATGAGTTAGGTTCACCTAATGATTTAACAATTAGAGAAGTTGCTCTTGCTGGGAGTTTTACACGTTGTGCGGTTGTGTTTTTATGTGGATTGACAGATAAGGATAATGTTTATAAATATGTCATTCGCACACTGCAATACGAAGAAATTATAAATGAGGAAGCTGTTGTTCAAACGTTATTGGATCGTTTTATTTCTATCGCAGAAGTGGGTGTAAAGACGAAGTTTCCAGATATTATGAATGCGATATTAGCGGGAGATACAGTTATATTAATTGATAATATTCAAACCGCTATCGTTATTAATAGTAGGGCCTGGGAGAAGCGAAGTTTAGAACCACCAGTGACAGAAGATTTAATACGCGGACCGAGAGTTGGATTAAATGAAGATATTAATGTGAATAAAATGTTAATCCGACGCAGTTTACGCGATCCAAAGTTGAGGTTCCAATCTTATATTATGGGGAAGCGATCGCAGAAAGAAGTAACCCTAGTATATATAGAAGATATTATTAATCCTCACATTGTAAAAGAGTTAGATCGCCGTCTTCAATCAATAGTGACAGATGTCGTTTTGGAAACAGGTACGATTGAACAATTAATTCAGGATAATAATTTATCCCCATTTCCACAGTTTTTGAATACAGAGAGGCCTGATAATATTATAGCCTCATTAGCGAAAGGGAAGGCAGCCATTTTAGTAGACGGATCCCCGTTTGCTCTTATTGCACCACTTGTGTTTGTTGATATTTTTCAATCTGTAGAAGATCATTACGAGCGCTGGGTGATTGGAACGTTATTAAGATTTTTACGTATGGGTTCAGGCATAATTGCGGTTTTGTTACCAGCTATGTATGTAGCACTTGTATCTTATCATCAAGGACTTATTCCTTCTAAACTGGCTTATTCAATTGCAGGTGCGAGGGAAGGTGTTCCGTTTCCTGCATATATTGAAACGTTAATGATGGCCTTGACTATGGAATTAATACGAGAAGCTGGAATCCGATTGCCGAAACCGATGGGACAAACGATAGGGATTGTAGGAGGTCTTGTAATTGGAGAAGCTGCGGTAAATGCAGGGATTGTAAATCCGTTTTTAGTTATTATTATTGCAGTTACTGCGATTGCTACGTTTTCGCTTCCTGTATATAGTATTACGATTACGTTCCGAATTTTACTTTTCGTCTTTGTATTAGCTGCAACGGCTTTTGGGCTGTATGGGATCATTCTAGCTCTGATCGCACTTGCTATTCATATTACAAATTTAACAAGTGTTGGTATACCGTATACAACTCCAATTGCTCCTGCATTTTATAAAGATTGGAAAGAAGAATTTATTCGCATGCCAAAATCGATGTTGAAAGATAGACCAGAGTACTTACAAACAAAAGATTCTACAATACGTCCAAAGGAGCGAAAATAAGTGAAACCATTTGAGTATGGCGATGAAGAGATTGGATCTCGTGAAATTGGGTTTGCGGTATCATCGACCATTATTGGTATAGGGGCATTGTCTATGCCAAGAGATATCGCTAACCAAACTTTATTTTCGGACGGTTGGATTATCTTGCTTTTGGGTGGATTGATCTGCGCGGTTTTAGGTTGGTTTGTGACGAGAGTGGCTATCTTATTTCCAAAACAAAATTTTGTTCAATATACGAGTGCGCATTTGACGAAGCCTGTTGCATACACAATTAGTAGTATTTTAGTATTAACGTTTGCTGCTTTGACAGCATATGAATCGCGAATGATTTCAGTTATTTCTCAAACGTATTTATTTAGTGATACACCAATACAACTACTGTCTTTCTTCTTCTTATTAGTTGTTATTTATGGAATAGCAGGATCAAGAGCAGCCTTATTAAGGTTAAATGTTTTATTCTTACCTATTGTTTTAATTGCGATAGTACTTCTTTCTTTATTGAATATAAATTTAATGGAAATAAATAATTTACTACCAGCTTTTCAAACGAAAGTAAGTCAATATGCTGTTGGAGTTAAAAATTCTATTTTTACGTTTATTGGATTTGAAGTAGCGTTATTTTATGCGGTTTTGCTGAATGATAAGACAGCGAAAAAAGCGCCAATGGCAGTCGCGAAAGCGGTGATGGTAAACGTGCTGTCATACATTTTAATTTATGTAACTTGTATTAGTGTTTTTACTTATATGACAACACGTGGATTGACATATCCAACAATTGAATTAGGGAAAGAAATTGAAATTGGTGGAGGATTTTTAGAAAGGTTTGATGCGATTTTTTTTACGACTTGGATTATTACTATTTATAACACTACAGCAATGTATTATGATGTCGCATCTTTATTGTTTTGTGCTATGTTTCCGAAAGTGAAGAAACATATTTTTATTTTCGTAAGTGCCCCTATTATTTTTATGGTGAATATGATACCTAGTAGTTTAAATGCTTTATCAAGTTATGGGACTTATTTAGCTTGGATAGATATGGGGTTTGTTGTGTTAGCGCCTTTGCTCGTTTTAATTGTATATAAAATAAAAAGAAGGAATGGTGGAAATGAAACACCTTCTTAAAATTATAATGGTTATGGCTTTAACTGGATTTATGAGTGGGTGTTCTGAGTTAGAAGAGATAGAAGAAAGAGGATTTGTAGTAGGAGCGGCTTACGATATCGTAAAGGAGAAGAAAGCGAATCCAATTATGAAAGGAACCTATCAGATGGTACTCCCTAGTAAATTGTCTCAACAGGGTGGACAAGGGGGTGGGGATAGCGAAAATTATATTAATGTTAGTGCAAAAGCAGATAGTGTATTTGAACAAATAAGAATAATCGCCAAAAAAATTAGTCGTACATTATTTTTCCCTCATATACAAGTGATTATTTTCTCTGAAGAATTACTTTCACATCCATACATTTTGCAAAATACGTTAGATGTATATATTCGCGATCATGAGATGAGAAGAAATATTCGTTTGTTCGTTTCTAATAAAAATGCCGAAGCTATTTTAAAACAAAGTGCCAAGCCTGAAAATTTACCGGCGCAGTATATTGATATGTTAGCTGAACACCCTCCAAAAAATGCCCAAATGATTGAGGCTGCAAGAATTGGTGAGGTGCAGGAAAAGATGATCTCTAACCGAAGTTTTGTATTACCTATTCTTGAACTAACAAAACAAGGGGTACAAATGAACGGTGCAGCATTGTTTCGTGGAAAGGATAATAAGTGTGTAGGCAATTTGAGTGGGGAAGAAACATTAGGGATGAATTATATAATAGGTAAAAAAATTGGAGGTTTTTTTACCATTCGTAAAAAGGATCAACTTATTACATATGAAATTCATAAGTTACGTCGAAAAATTAAAGTATCCACAACGAATGCTACAAAACCGAAATTTAATATTCATTTATCTCTGGAAGGTACAATAGCTGAGTTGCACTTTAGTGATCATAAAAAGGTTTTGAATGAAAAACGTTTAGAGAAGGATATATCGGAAGAAATGGAGGAGCGTATTCAAAAATCGATTAAGCTTGTTCAAAAAAAATATAAGGTAGATGTATTAGAGTTAGGGGAAGTGTATAAGAGACATAATTATAAAGAATGGACAAAAATAAGTAAGAATTGGGATCAAGGCGAAAATTACTTTAGTAATGCTGAAATTACTGTTCACGTTCATCCAACAATTGAACATTCAGGTTCAGCTTTACCGAAAAGAGTGAAATAAGGTGATGAAAGTTGTTTACTGGATTAGGAATTAGTTGCACGATATTAATGGCGGTGCTGCCGGGGGCTATATATTTCATTCATAAAAAACTCACAACGTATGGAGCGCAGCCGTGGAATACTGATGTACAAAAAAAGAAACCTGAATGATTTTCAGGTTTCTTTCGGACAAAGCATATGTGAAGGGGGATGCCTTCTATGTATGCTTTGTTTTATACAAGCCCTAACCAATGTACCAATTGTGTAGAGAGGAATGTAACAACAATGGCGATAACGGTAGGGATTGCAAACGATAAGAATGTCCATTTTGCACTTTTTGTTTCTTTGTATATGTTAACCAGTGTTGTTCCGCACGGGAAATGAAGAAGTGAGAACAACATTGTGTTTAACGCTGTTAACCAAGTCCAACCATTTTCTAGGAATAGATTTTTAATTTGATTAAAATCATCTATTTCAGTTAAAGCCCCAGTTGATAAGTAAGACATTAATAAAATTGGGATTACAATTTCATTAGCAGGTAGTCCAAGAATGAATGCAGCTAGAATAAACCCGTCAAGTCCTAACATTTTAGCAAATGGATCTAGGAAGTTTACAAAATACATAAGTAAGCTTGTGTCACCAATAAAAATGTTAGCAAGTAACCAAGTTAATGCAGCCGCAGGGGCAGCAACAACTATAGCTCGTTTTAAAACGTAGATTGATTTATCGAGTGTTGCGCGAACAATTGTATTCCAAACTTTTGGCTTGCGGTACGGAGGTAACTCAAGTGTGTAGTGAGTTGGAACCCCTTTTAAGGCTGTTTTTGATAGTACCCAAGAAACAGTTAATGTCATAATAACACCAAGTACAACCATTCCAACTACAACGCCAGCAGTAACCAATGTTTGCATACTGCCTGTATAACCAGCAGCCATAAATAGTGAAGCCATTAAAATTAACATAGGCCAGCGACCGTTACAAGGAACGAAGTTGTTCGTTAAAATTGCTAGCATACGTTCACGTGGTGATTCAATGATACGTGTTGACATAATGGCTGCTGCATTACAACCAAATCCCATTGCCATTGTTAAAGATTGTTTCCCGTGTGCGCCGGATCGTTTGAATAAGCGGTCCATATTAAACGCGACACGTGGTAAGTATCCGTAATTTTCTAATAGCGCGAACATAGGGAAAAAGATTGCCATAGGTGGTAACATAACGCTAATAACAGCACCGATACCACGGAACAAACCAAGTATTAAAATGCCATGTAACCATTCAGGTGCATGCGCTGCTTGGAACCAAGATGTTAAATATCCTTCGGCCCATCCGAAGAATTCGGCAATCATATCAGATGGTACGTTAGCGCCTGCAATTGTAAGATAAAAAATAATAGATAAAATACCGAGCATAATTGGGAATCCCCAGATTGGAGATGTGAAAATTTTATCTAGTTTTTCGGAACGATATAATTTATCAGTATTTGTATATTGGACAGATTCTTTACATATGCTTGCAGATGTTCGGTAAATATCTCCGACTATATCATCTCGTATATCTTCTTTTGAAAGTGTTTGTGCATGTTGAATAATATAGTCTAATGGAAGAGCTTTACTGGCTGAGTGAGATTCCATTAATTACGACCTCCCTTACAAGTGGTTCATTATGGTGTTTTTGAAGTGTAGTTAAGAAATTTTTATCTCCATCTAATATACGTAACGCAATCCAACGTGCTGGATACGTATCACCGAACACTTTATAAATTTGTGGTTCTAATTCCTGAATCATATTTTCGATTTTTTCGCTGTAAGTAATTTTAATTGGTGTTGGAATTAGTTTTTTATTTGCTACTTTTGCAATAACATTTAGCAAATGACCAATACCTACTCGGTTACGTGCTGAAATTTTAACGACAGGTACACCAAGTGATTTTGCTAATTTCTTTTCATCGATAACAATCCCTTTTTTCTCGGCTTCATCAATTAAGTTAATGCAAATGACTACATTGTTTGTCATCTCCATCACTTGAAGTGCTAAATTTAAATTTCTTTCCATAGCAGTTGCGTCTATAACAACTACAGTTACTTCTGGTTTTTCAAATATAATATAATCCCTCGCTACTTCTTCGTCTGCGGAATTTGAGTATAGTGAGTAGGTTCCAGGTAAATCTATTAATGTATAATTACTTCCGTTATGTTCATATTCTCCTTCAGCTTTTAAAACAGTTTTTCCCGTCCAGTTTCCAGTATGTTGTTTTAAGCCTGTTAAAGTATTAAATAATGTACTTTTCCCTGTATTCGGGTTACCAGCTAAAGCGATACGATGTTTGCTCATCTGAAATCATCTCCTATTAATACCCCGAAAATAAGGGAGCTTTCTTCTTTACGCAGTGCAATAGTTGTGTTACTCACTTGATAAGCGACCGGATCTCCAAGTGGACTGCGTTGCAATACTTTAATCGTCGCCCCCGGGATAAATCCCAAATCTAATAAGCGTCGTTTCATAGTTCCTTCTAATTGTATCTTCTCAATTTGTACAAACTCTCCTATTTTAAATTCGGAAAGTGGTTTTATATTAGCCGATACCATAAAAGTTACCTCATCTCTATATTTTTAGTTTGAGTTTAAAAAGTTTCCTAAGGTAAACTTTTTGTTAGTAATATAGTAGACTACATTGGATTATGTTGTCAATTAGTACTTTAAAAATATTCATTTATTTTTAGAATTGTTCCAATTTATTTAGTTGTACTAAAAAATATTACTGAAATTATTTTTAATGTGCATAAATTAGGTGTGTGAAAATTACAAAATACAGCGGAATTGTAAATGTAACTTTAACGAAAAGGGAAAAAGAGAGAAAAACATTTACATTGAATTTACATTGTTAAGAATATATTTACATTGCAGTGTAGTTAGTGTGGTTTTTGTTTGGTTATTTAACTATAAATGTTGGGATTTCTAGCTTTTAAGGATTATTATCGTCATTTACTTAAAATTAAAAATTGCTTAACACTCACATAATATTGTTGTCCTACAATGAATTTGTGTTCGAAAGAAAATGAATTCGAAAAGTGATAATCCAAATGGGGGTACAAGACATGGTTATGAAAAAAGGTATTAAATTTTCTTTAGCAGCTTTAGTGGTAGCAGGAGCATTAGTTGGTTGTGGGAAAGCAGAAGATACAACTAGTAAAGACACTGCTAAAGGAAGCGATAATACAAAACAAGAATTATCAGGTACGATTGCAGCGGCTGGTTCTACAGCTCTTCTACCTCTTGCGGAGGAAGCTGGAAAGAAATTCATGGAGAAAAATTCAAAAGTTTCTATTCAAGTTCAAGGTGGCGGTAGTGGAACTGGGATTAACCAAGTAGCATCTGGTGCAGTACAAATTGGTAATTCAGATGTTCCGTCCGGAGATAAAATAAAAGATGCTGAAAAGGCGAAAGAATTAGTAGATAACAAGGTAGCGGGTATTGCATTCGCTCTTGTCGTAAATAAAGATGTAAAAGTTGATAACTTAACAATGCAACAAGTACAAGATATCTTCACTGGAAAAGTAACAAACTGGAAAGAAGTAGGCGGAAAAGATGAAAAAATCAATGTAATTAATCGTCCGGCTTCATCTGGTACACGTGCTACATTTGAAAAAACGATTATGAAAGACGCGAAAATTAATGATGGAACTGGTACAACACAAGATTCTAACGGTGCAGTAGAGCAAGCGATTAACTCTACTCCTGGTTCGGTGAGTTATTTAGCAATGTCTTACATGGTGGGCGAGAAAAAAGGCGCACTACAAACAGTGAAAATTGATGGTGCTGAACCGAAAGTTGAAAACATCGCGTCTGGTAAATATCCATTCTGGTCTTACGAATATATGGTAACAAAAGGTGAAGCGAAGGAAGCGACGAAAGCTTATATCGATTATGTAAAAGGTAAAGATTTTGAAAAGCAAGTAGAAGATATGGGCTACATTCCAATGTCTAAATTAAATAAGTAATAAAATTTTATGGGGCTGGCTGCAAGGCCAGTCCTGTTCATTTCAATCTGTGAAGTGGGGTCTGTCCTGTGATGAAGGGGAAAAAGCAAATTAATTACGTGAAAAGTGAATATATAGGAAGATCACTTGTTACGTTTTGTGGTATTTTTATTGTTTTAATTACATTAGCTATTATTGCGTTTATTTGTGGTAAAGGTATTCAATCTTTTACACAAAGTGGTATCTCATTTACTGAGATGTTAACATCGACAAAATGGAATCCAAATGCTGATCAAGGATCCTTCGGGGCTTTAATTTTCATTGTAGGTTCAACGGTGGTTTCGTTAGGTGCGGTTATTATTAGTGCACCAATTGCTATAGCTCTTGCTATATTCATGAATTTAATTTCGCCAAAGTTTGGAAATAAAGTATTGAAGCCTGTTCTAGAATTGTTAGTTGGTATTCCTTCGGTTGTATACGGATTATTAGGTGTTACGATTTTAGTACCACTATTACGTGATTCGTTTGGGGGAGTAGGCTTTAGTTTAATTGCAGGTATTGTTGTATTAAGTATTATGATTTTACCTACTATTGCTAGTATCGCTTCTGATGCAATACGTTCTGTTCCATTTGATTATTTAGAAGCTTCTTATGGTCTAGGATCAACGAAATGGCAAGCGATTAGCCGGGTGATTGTTCCTGCTGCGAAAAAAGGGATTTTAACAGGTGTTGTTTTAGGCTTAGCGCGTGCTTTCGGTGAAGCGTTAGCGGTTCAAATGGTAATCGGGAATACGATTAAATTACCAGAAGGAATATATAGTCCGACAGCGACGTTAACTGGTATTTTAACAATGGACATGACGAATACATTGAACGGAACTGCTTGGAACAATGCGCTATGGACTTTAGCGATGATTTTACTTGTTATTTCATTCCTGTTTATTTTAGTAATTCGAGCGATTGGGCAAAGAGGTGAGCGATAATAATGAATGCAAGAACGGTAAATAAAGTTTGGACGGGTATCTTTTATGCGGTTGCGGCTTTAGTTGTAGCTTTGCTAGTGTTCTTAGTATTTGAGATTTTACAAAAGGGATGGGGATTTTGGGATCCTAATTTCTTGTTTGGAGAACCAAGCAATACAAGAGCTGGTGGTGGGATTGGTCCGCAGTTATTCAATTCCTTCTACATGCTTGTTATAACGCTTATTATATCTATTCCTCTTGGATTAGGTGCTGGAATATATTTAGCGGAGTACGCAAAACAAGGACGTTTTTTAAATTTTGTTCGTCTATGTATAGAGACGATGGCGTCTTTACCTTCTATTGTTGTTGGTTTATTTGGTTTGTTAGTGTTCGTTACAATGACAGGTTGGGGATACACAGTAATGGGTGGTGCTCTTGCTTTAACTATTTTAAATTTACCAGGTTTAACGCGTGTTTGTGAAAATGCGATTTCAGAAGTTCCTCAGAATGTAAAAGAGGCAAGTCTTGGATTAGGTGCAACGAAGTGGCAAACAATCGCTCGTATTATTATCCCATCGTCATTACCACAAATTATTACAGGGATTATTTTAGCGGCGGGTCGTATATTTGGGGAAGCGGCAGCATTAATTTACACAGCGGGTTTAACATCCCCGATTTTAAATTCAGCAGCGGATTTCTCAAGTCCTGCGCATCCTTTAAATCCATTTAGACCAGCTGAAACATTAGCGGTTCACATTTGGAAATTAAATTCTGAAGGAGTTATTCCAGATGCGAAGTTGATTGCGACAAAATCTGCAGCTGTATTAATTATTATGGTATTACTATTCAATGTTATTTCACGCTTGATAGCATCTATATTACACAAGCGCTTTACAGGAACGAAAAGAAAAAGTAAAACAACGAAAAAGGTAAAAGCGGCATAAATTATAAAGAAGAACTCTCTATTTATAAGTAGGGGGTTCTTTTGTATTTTAATATAGAAGGAATGGATGTAATGATTGTTGAATTTGTGATTAATTATAAAGAAGAACAGATGTAATTTAGAGAGGAGATTTAATTTGTTTTTTCTGCAAATGTCAGGTTTTCCTGGGTCAGGAAAATCGACAGTTTCTAAGTATATAGCGAAATTAACAGGTGCTGTAATTATAGATCATGATGTTTTGAAATCCGCGTTGTTAAAATCATTAAAAGTAAAAGGAATTGAATCAACGATTGTTGGTGGGCTTGCGTATGATGCCGAATGGGTATTGATTGATTCTTATTTAGAACAAGGGCATAGTGTTATATTGGATAGTCCGTGTTTATATGAGGGAATGGTTGAAAAAGGGATTGAACTATCAAATAAACATGGTGTGAAATATAAATATATTGAGTGTTATCTTAATGATATGGAAGAGATTAATAGGAGACTGCAAACACGTAAGCGTATGATCAGTCAAATTGAAAAGGTGGAATCGGAAGTAGGTTTTAAAAAGTGGTTAAATGGTAGTAAAAGACCTTCAAATAATGAATACCTTATTGTGGATTCTAGTAAACCTATAGAGCAATATGTGGAAAAAATGATGGATTATATGACTAAATAGAGAAAAGGCGTTATCTTCATTTGTGAAGATAACGCCTTTTGTTTTTAAATATCAGGTGTTTCTGTAGAAGTGCTTATTTTCCTACGGGAGCGTCTTTTTCTCCCGATTTTATCTAGTAGTTCATACATAACTGGAACGACTACTAATGTAAGAGCAGTTGAGACTGCCAAACCGCCGATGACAACGACGGCTAAACTTTTTGATACCATACTTCCTGCTTGGGATTGGCCAAATAGGAGTGGGAGCATAGCAACGATTGTTGTAATAGCTGTCATAATAATTGGGCGTAGTCTAGTAGAACCTGCTTCAAGTAAGGCTTCTCTAGTTTCCATTCCATGTTCCCGATTTTGTTGGACTCTTTCTATTAATACAATAGCGTTTGTAACAACAATCCCGATTAACATTAATGCGCCGATCAAGGAATTTACATCAACAGGTGTTCGTGAAATGATTAATCCTAAAATACCACCGACAGCAGCTAATGGTAAGGAGAATAGGATTGCAAAAGGAGCACGTGCTTGCCCGAAGGTGATAACCATAATTAAATATACAATCCCGATTGCAATCCCCATAATTTTGAATAAATCTGTAAAATTCTCTTGCATAGATTCAGTAGCTCCTGCGATATTTACTTTTGCACCACCAGGTAAATCTAAGTCAGTCATCGCTTTATTTACTGCTGTGTTTACTTTACTCAAATCTTCATTTGAAGCTTCGGCTGTAATTTGGATTGTTTCTTTTCCGTCTTTATGGAAAATTTCTGTTTGTGTTTGTTTTTCTGAAATAGTTGCAATGTCTTTTAAAGGTATTGGTCCATTAATAGGTGATAGTATGTTTGTATTTAAAATATCTTCTTGTTTATTAATGTTTTCTTTTTTGTGTTCTATCATAATAGTAGCTTTTTCATTATTAATTGTAATTTCGCCAATAGGTGATTTCTTCATAAGGAATGCTACTTGTTGCGCAGCTATTTCTGGTGTTAAACCTAGTTGTTCAGCCTTTGTTTGATCAATATGAATTTGCCATTCTTTCTTAGAGTCTTCTAAATTTGTTTTTACTTTAGAAAGATCATCCATGCTTTTTAGTTTTGTTTCAACGATAGTAGCCGCTTCTTTTAAATCCGCTTCGTTAGTAGCTGTTACGTTAAATTGTAAGTTATTGCCGCCGCCAGAGCTTGAATAACTTGTTTTTATATAATCAAGTTCAGCAGGCTCAAAAGTTTTATGTTCCTTTTTTAACTCTTTAATATATTGATCAATATCAGAACCTTTTTTAAAGACTACGAATATACTAGCGAGGTTATTTTTAGTTGTTTGCCCCCATTGTGCATCTTCTGCGCTAGATCCCATTCGTAAAATAACGTCTGTTATATCTGAATTAGAAAGTAATTTCTTTTCAAAATCAAATGCTTTTTGTTTTTGAGATTCAGCATTATAATGGGCTGGAAATGTCATGTTAATAGATAACATTGTGTCGTCTTCAGATTTTATGTTTGCTTTCGGTAGTAATATATAAGCTGCAATTGATCCTACAAATAATAAAAATGCAGTAAGTAGAATAATGAATTTATGAGAAAGAGCCCACTTTAATGTAGCGACATATCGTGATGAAGAACTTGGCTTTCGATGCTTTGTTTTTTTGAGTAGTAAAAAAGCCATAAGTGGAACAACTGTTAGTGCAACGATTAAGGATGATAATATAGAATATACAACTGCTAATACCATAGGTAACATTAATTTTCCGATTGCTCCTGATACGAGGCCGATAGGTAAAAAAACAGCGACCGTTGTTAAAGTAGAAGAAGTAATTGCGACTGCGACTTCTTTCGTTGCATCGAGAATGATATCTTTAGAGAAAGAATCTTTTTGTAAACGGCGGAAAATATTCTCGATGACAACGATACTATCATCGACGAGACGTCCAACCGCAACAGCTAAACCACCGAGGGTTAAAATGTTAAGCGTAATGTTAGATTGATGTAGTAAAAAGAGTGTTAATAAAATGGATAATGGAATACTGACAACAGCGATGAGTGTTGTTCGGAAGTTACGTAAAAAGATTAAGATAATTAGAGTTGCAGCGATTGCTCCAAGTATTACTTCTTTTCCCATGCTAGTAACAGCATTTTCAACTTGTTCATGGGTTGAAGCCAAAAGTTTAATGGAAAATTGATCTTTATATTCCTTATCTATCTCTTTAACTTTTTTATCAATCTCTTTTCCAATGGCAACTGCATTTTTACTCGGTTCTTTCATGATGATTAATCCTGTGCCTTCTTCTCCGTTTATATGTGAGATTGTATCGTAGTGTTGTTTGATTTCAATTTGAGCAATGTCTTGCAATTTCACTTGGGGTGCCACAGTGATGTTTTTAATGTCATTTACATTTTTTATGTCCCCAATGACGCGGAGGTTGTATTCTTCCTGATTAACAGTAATTGCCCCAGCTGGAGTAGAAGTTTCTTTTCCTTGTAAAACAGTTAGTACCTGCTGTGATGTTACGTTTTTGTTTTTTAATTGGTTCGGATCAAGTACGATAGATAATTCAGAGGTGGATTTTCCGAAAAACATAACGTTGGCAACACCATCAATGTTTTCGAGTTGTGGTACGATTTCTTTTTCAATTTGTTTTTCATCTGCTTTTGAAAAACCGTTTTGTTTCTGGATAGTAATTTGAGCGAGTGGAATCATAGAAGTGTTTAATTGACTAACTACGGGCTTGGTTACATCTTTAGGTAATTTAATTGTATTGACGGCTTTTTCGACTTCGCGTGCTGCATCTTTCATGTTTGCTTTTGATGTATACGCAATGTCGATACGTGATAATCCCTCGTATGTAGAAGAAGTAATGGTGTCGACGTGTTCTAAATTGCGAAATTGTTTTTCGAGAGGATTAGTTACATCCTTTGTCATCGTTTCAGCGTCGAGTCCTTGAGATAAGGTTGTGACGGTAATTGCTGGATTGTCGATACTCGGTAAAAATTCCATAGGTAATTTAGAGCCGGAATAAACACCGAGTATGGAAATGAGAAAAATCATGATGATAATGGCAGCTCAGTTTTTTAATGAAAACTTTGTTAACCTATCCATAAAATAATTCCTCCATTGGTTTATTTATAGTTGAGTGCGTCCTTTCTTACTATATAACAAAAAATGGATATTTTTCATTAATTAAATGTAAAAAAATTCTAAGAATATCCTTAAGTTTGTATTAGGATTGGAATGTTGTTAATTTGTAGGGGGGAAATTTTTGAATGAGAAGGGAGGGGATAATGCGCGCGAGTGGCTGTTTAATGTAGACGGGATTTTTTCTTAAGGCTAATTTATATAGTTATTTTATAGAAGGATAATGATTATAAGCTTTAATATAGAAGAGAATGAAAATTTGGGAAGGTATTGTGAAATACAATTTGGTTGAACGGAGTGTATTAGCATACAATTAGAATAACTATTTTCAGTAGTAAGGATAATAGTTACTTCTATAGAAGAAAGTAGGGTAGATAATTTTTTTATATTTTTATAAAAAAACACTTGTTATTTAAAAGTTGTGATGGTATATTAATAAACGTCGCTGATGCGGAAACGCAGAAAACGACAAAAAAGAAATTTTAAAACTTAGTTGACATCGAAAAATTAAGATGTTAATATGATGAAGTCGCTTCTGAAGCGGCGGACAAGTTCTTTGAAAACTGAAC